>CAYXFI010000162.1:0-8345 GCA_964464205.1 uncultured Cytophagia bacterium | reverse complement strand
GCGGCTCGGCGCCTCTGCGTGAGGCCTAACGGACGGCCAGAGGCCGTCCCTCCGAACTTTTCTTCGCGCCTTGGTCCGCGAGCTCGCGAGGTGTCGCCCTGCGAGTCTTCGCTGCGGCCCGGTGAACGCTCTACGAATTCTCGCTCCTGGAGGCTTCCTTCTCAGGCTTCGTAAAGGTGCACCCATCTACTCAGACCCGCCGGGCTCTGATCCAAACACGCGAGGCTCCCCTTCCGAGTCAAGGCCGGGAGCAGAAGCGTCCGAAGGAACCGAGCCGTGGGAAAAGAGGAACTTTGGCTCCCCGCCACGCGCACCATCTCAGCCTCTCGGACGACCGATTACCAGCGCCCATGCTGGAACCCCGATCATCCTGTCTTGCAGCCCCATTCTGCCCTCTCCGGGCGAAGCTCAAGACTCGTCCGCCCTACGTTCACAAATGTGCGTCCCACAAACGCAACGAAGGCCCGCCTATCCGGCGGGCCTTCCCGAATCGGTCGCCTCGTTTGGCCCTACTGGACCTGGGGTAGTCTGGCCAGAGCTTCTTTGATTTTCTCTTCGGGATACTCGTAGTCCTCCAGCTGCCCAGCCAGGTATTTTTCGTAGGCCGCGAGATCGAAATGCCCATGGCCGCTGGCGTTGAAGACGATCACCTTGGCCTCGCCGCTCTCCTTGCACTTGAGCGCCTCGTCCATCACGGCGCGAATGGCGTGGGCCGTCTCCGGAGCTGGCACGAAGCCCTCGGCGCGAGCGAAGCTGATGGCTGCCTCGAACACCGGATTCTGATGATACGCCACGGCTTCGATCAAGCCGAGCTCGTAGAGGTGGCAGACGATGGGCGCCATTCCGTGGTAGCGTAGGCCACCGGCGTGGATCGGTGCAGGCACGAAGTCGTGGCCCAACGTGTACATTTTCATCAGCGGCGTAGTGCAGGCAGTGTCTCCGAAGTCGTAGCGGTAGAGCCCTTTAGTCATCGTCGGGCAGGCCGTCGGCTCGACGGCGATGATCCGGGTTCTCTTGCCATCCACGATCTTGTCCCGCACAAAGGGCAGCGCGAGGCCCGAGAAGTTCGAACCGCCGCCAACGCAGCCCACCACCACGTCGGGATACTCCCCCACCTTGTCGAACTGCTTGAGGGTCTCGAGCCCGATCACCGTCTGGTGCAGCAACACGTGATTGAGAACGCTGCCCAGCGCGTACTTCGTGTCATCGTGGGTTGCGGCATCTTCCACGGCCTCGCTGATCGCGATCCCCAGAGAACCCGGCGAGTTGGGGTCTTTCTCGAGCACCCGGCGCCCGGCCTGGGTGTCGCGGCTCGGGCTTGGCACGCACCGAGCGCCCCAAGTCTCCATCAAGACACGGCGGTAGGGCTTCTGGTCGTAGCTGACTCGGACCATGTACACCTTGCACTCGATGTCGAAGAGGTTGCAAGCGAAGGCGAGCGCGCTCCCCCACTGCCCTGCACCCGTCTCGGTGGTGATTCGCCGCACGTTCTCGGCTTTGTTGTAGAAAGCCTGTGCCACGGCAGTGTTAGGCTTGTGGCTCCCCGGTGGGCTCACCCCTTCCCACTTGTAGTAGATCTTTGCCGGGGTGCCCAGTTGCTTCTCCCAACGTGCCGCGCGAATCAAGGGGGTCGGCCGCCAGATCTTGTACACGTCGAGGATCTCGTCGGGGATGTCAATGTATCGTTCCTGGCTCACCTCCTGCATGATCAGCCCCATCGGGAACAGCGGCGCCAGATCGTCCGGCCCGATGGGTTGCTTCGTGGCCGGATTGATGACCGGCGGTAGCGGTTGGGGCAGGTCAGCCTGGATGTTGTACCACTGTTTCGGCAGGTCCGCCTCACTTAACAGCACTTTGGTCTCGGGCATCTGCAACCTCCGTTGCTCCGGGTTTCTCAAGCCTCAAGTCCTGTTCACCGCTGCCCTCGTCACTAGCTCCCAAAGTGGCTACGGTGATCTGCATTGTCTGCTCATTCTGTCCTCCCTCCGGGATCGTCTACTCGTCAAAGAAAAACGTGGGCTCGCGGTAGAAGCGAATGGACTTGTCCAGGATCTTCTGCTGGATCGTTTCGCGCAGCCAGAGGTTCTTCTCTTCCACCGACAGTTTGGCGCGGAGAATGTCGAGATGCAGGTTGAAGCGCAATGCCCGCTTCGGCAACAGCACACGAGTCACACCGCTTGGCAGCAGAATGCCAGCCTCGGTCAACGAAACCAGGTCTCCCTTCGTAAATCGCGGAAACGTGACCAGCGCGGTGAAATTCCGGTAGTTTCGCCGGAGATGCTCCAGGTTGGTGTAACTCACCCGATCCATGTACTCGAAACGGTGGTAGAACGATGTGAAGTCGCGCAACTGTTCGACGCGTTTGAATAGCTCGGCGGAACCCACCAGTCCCACCTCGTCATCCTCGCCAAATCGAAGTCGGCACAGGAAACCAGGCTGCGAAGCAGCTTCGCTCATCCCCACCACGCGAACGCCGCCGATCGAGGAAGCGTGTTGAATCAACTCTTCCCGGGTGAGATGCTCCACCGCGTGATGCCAGCGGTCCAGCACCAAACCCGGATCGTTGAGATCGATCTCCTGCACCAGGACGTGCGCAAAGTCCAGCTTGCGCAGGGCCGTGACGCGATTGGCGCCGTCGAGTAGAATCCTCTTTGTGGAGTTGTCGTGGCGAGCCACCACGGGCGGGTTCTTCAGCACGCCGTCGGCGCCCAGTCTTTCCACGAGACGGGCCACCCTCTCGATGTCGGGCTCCTCGTGGAACAGGACGTCGTCGATCTCCACGATTCGCAACTCCGGCAGCTCGCCGATTCTCAGGTCGTCGTGATTCTCCTCGAGCATTCTCGCCTCCCTCCGTGCAATCCAGCCCTGAGAGTTCCATCCCGCCGGTCCCACCGACGGCCGGTCAGGATCGCACAACAAAAAAGCCCACTGCATCGCTCTGTGCAGTGGGCTGGGTTGACGGCCAATCTCTTTGGGGTGCTACGTGAAATTCAAGTGGACCGTATCCCTCCCACTGCGCTCATCCGAGCGCCACCACCAAGCCCACCAGATTCCCCGGGAGAGATACGCCACTTCGCCTTGTCCCGCGTCGCGCTTGATGTCCTTCTGACTCCAAAACTTGGCGCAAATATAGCCAGCCGCCACGTCCGAGTCAAGCTATTTTTGACGCCAGAACCGTCCCGTTTCCCAAGACCACTCCCCTCGCCCGCCCGTGACTGGCCGAGCTAACGAAGTCAACCCTCGGCCGTCAGTTTGCGACGCCCGGTCACCGTGGATCGGCGTGAAGACTTCCGTTTCCATTTGACCCCGAGTGGGACAACCACGCCGATTCACCGGCGCCCACCTGCCCGCGCTCCCCCGCTCGGCCGTCCGCGGACCCCCAATCCACTCAGGGATCAACCTTCCCCGAGAGCTTCTGCCGTCCCTGGACGTACGATGCCGTAACGTTTCATCTTCTTCCACAGATGGGTGCGCTCGATCCCCAGTTCCTTGGCGGTCTGAAGAATCTTCCAATCGTTGGCGGCCAGTCTCTCCTCGATGAACCGTTTCTCGAACGCCTCCCGAGCCTCCCTCAGTGAGCGCGGCTGCGGCTCGGGCTGCGTACCGAGGCCCTCCACGGCCTCCACCACGTGATCCAGATCGAAGCGCTGCACGTCCGGGTACAGCACCATGAGCTTCTCCACCACGTTTCGGAGCTGCCGCACGTTCCCCGGCCACGGGTAACCCATCAGGTACCCCAAGGCGGCTGGCGTGAAGGATTTGGGCTCAATCCCATTAGATTCCGACATTTGGCTAATGAAATGTTCCACAAGAAGCGGGATATCTCCCCTTCTCTCTCGCAGCGGTGGGAGTTCAATCTTGAGCACGTTCAACCGGTAATAGAGGTCTTGCCGGAACTCGCCGCTGTCGATGAGCTGTTCGAGGTCTTTGTTCGTAGCCGCGATCACCCGCACGTCGATCTTCACCGGCTCTTCCGATCCGACCGGGTAGATCTCGCCTTCCTCGAGTGCTCTGAGGAGTTTGGACTGCATCCGCAGACTCATATCGCCGATCTCGTCGAGGAAAAGGGTCCCTCCCGAGGCGAGTTTGAATTTCCCCGGGCTGTCCGAGATGGCGTCGGTGAAGGCCCCTCGCCGATGCCCGAACAGCTCGCTCTCGATCAGTGTCTCTGGCACCGCCGCGCAATTCACCGCAACGAACCGGCTGGCGGCGCGGGGGCTGTTCATGTGGATCGCCCGAGCCACCAGCTCTTTGCCGGTCCCGTTCTCTCCGACGACAAGCACTTTGGCCTCGGATCGCGCCGCTCGGTCCACGAGGCGAAAGACTTTTTGCATGACGTCACTCTGCCCCACCATCTGGTACTTCTGACGCACCTCCTCGAGCAGAGTGCGCTTTTCGATTTCCAGTTGCTTCTGACCAAGCGCGTTCCGGACGGTGATCAACACGCGGTCCGATTTCAGGGGTTTCTCGAGAAAATCGAAGGCCCCTTTCTTTGTGGCCTCCACTGCCAGTTGGATGGTCCCGTGCGCAGAAATCATGATCACGGGAAGCGGCATGTGCTTTTGCACGATCTCGTCCAGCACCTGCATGCCGTCCACGCGAGGCAGGCGGAGATCCAGCAACACAAGGTCCAAAAGCTCCGATTCCAGCAGATCGAGCGCTCGCTTCCCATCGCTCGCTTCGATCACGTCGTAACCGGCGTCGGTCAGGTAGTGACAGAGCTCCTCACGCACCGATTCGTCGTCTTCGACGATGAGTATCCGGCTCAACGTTTCACCCCCGTTCGCTTGACTCGTTCCGCATCGCTTTCGGAAAACTCACCACGAACTTCCTGCAGCCGCCCGGTTCGTCGACGATCTCGAAGGCCCCCCTGTGCTCCTCGACGATCCGCTCCACGATGAACAGCAAGAGATGTGTTCCGTACCACCGGCTCGCTGAGTGAGGACTTCCCGCATCCTGCTCCGTAGCTGGCGCCCCCTCGCGAGCACCCGTGTGCTCCAGCTCGATCCGCACGGTCGCTGGGTCGCCATCCCCGTCTTCCGCCCCGGTCGACTGGATCGACGCCCGCACTGTCACCGTGCCTCCTTCCGGCATCTCATCTACCGCGCAGGCGAGCAGGTTGTCCAGCAGCTCCTCCAACAGCTCCCGATCGGCTTCGGCTGGAACTTCGCCCTGCGCCGGTTCGCATTCGAGGGAAATGTCCTCGGGCAGTTTCGACCGCTTGCTCTCGGCCCAGTCCCCAAGAAACGCGCCCAGCTCGAGGAGCTGCCTCTCCACCGAAGCGAGGTCCGTCAACTTCTGGTACCGACGCATCATCGCGTGGAGTCGTTCAGCCCGCGCCCGGATCCGTTCCAGCAGAGGAGCAAAACGCGGGGACACTTCCGGCAACGTCCGGCTGATCTCCTTCTCCAGCTGATCGATCGAGAGCTGAATGGCGGTAAGGGGATTCTTCACATCGTGAGCAATGCGCTGCGTCAACGCCACGCACCGCCGCTCTACGAACGGATCAGTCTTCCGTATTCGGTGGAACAAAACCAGTCTGCCCCACCCCCGTAACCGCCCAAGACGCGCCCGAATCACGTTGAACGAAACGAATTCGTCGCCCCCGTCCCTGCGGATCGGCAACTCCCTGCTGAACTCTTGGATCCGACCTTCCAGGCTTTCGCGCAGCGCCTGGCGGAACGCCGACAGAGATGGGTTGGCAAAAGCGTCCGCAAAATGCAGCCCATCGACTATCTGATTTTCCATCCCCAGGATCCGACGGCCAGCCGCGTTGATTCGCACGACTGTCCCGCGGGCATCCACCTGCATGATCCCGAAAGAAGCGTGCCGAAAAGCTCGTTCCACATCCTCGCTGTGAAGCCATCTGCGCACGGCCTCGCGAGTTGCCCGTACTGCCACGGCCAGCCCCAGTCCGATCGCCAGCGCAAGCACCAATGCGCGGGCACGCAGCCCAAAAGGCAGGACTGTCTGTCTCCGTACGTGATAAGTGGATATGCGCGAGTAAGGAGGTTTGGCCCTGTCCAAGACAGCGATGGCCCAAACGCTGCCGCGCGCGCCGACCCTGACGTATCCTGCCCCCACAAGATCAGTCGCCTGCAAGTCCCTCCACTCCGCGCTGTGTCCGGCCTCACCGAGCACGTGGACCTCCCCAAACTGGGAGAAACAGAGAATCTCTCGTGACCCGTCCCTGTCCAGATCCGCCGCTTTTGTCCGGTACCGATGCCTTCTCAGCGCGGGGGGCATTGGGAACTCCCGAAGGAGCTGGAAATCCCGGTCGTAGACCCGGTATACTCCATCCCCAAAACAATGGGCCAGGAAATCAACCATCCCATCACCGTCGACATCGCGAAAAAGCTGGATGTCGGCGTAGCCCCGCATCTCGTGCGTTTCCACCCGCCCGGTTGCAACCGAGCATCGAGCCAGGAAAGCGCGTGGAGGGTGAGCCACCGATCCCCCGTTTTGAGCGCCCACGAAGATCGTCCCCGTGGCGGGATCGACATCCAGAACGTTGCAAAGGCTGAAGTACGGCAGCATCCGCCAACGTCTCAGCAATTGGCCCGTGGAAAGGTCAAGCACGAAAACGTAGGAGTGCAGATCGTCGGTACCGTTGCGGAAGACCTTGTTCTGGGGCGCCGACGTGCCCAGCACAAGTTCCAGACGCCCGTCGAGTCCGAAATCCGTGATCACTGGTGGACGCCGCTCAATGTACGGCAGAGACCCCATGTCGTAGCGCCAGATGACCTCCCCCGTCTGCAGATCGCAGGCCATCACTCCCCGTGGCAGCCGGCCGTAGCCCGTGTCCATGACCAGTAAGACGTCGAGGTCGCCGTCGTTGTCCACGTCGGTGCATGCCACCGGTTTGATGCTCGCTGCCCACTCGGCGGCTTCCGGATCGTCGTAGCGGTAGACCACGATGTCCTTCGTCCGGTCCGCGAACGGATTCCAAACACGGAGCACGACCTCACGCCGCGCGGAGGCGGCAATGAGAATCTCCCGCCCTGGCTGCGCCCACACATCTTCCACGAGCACACCAGTGACCCGGCTCATGCCCACGAAGTTCGTCTGCTGAATGATGTTGAAACCCGGAACCCGACTGATTCGGACGCGCACTTCCAGGCTCGGCCCCGTTGGCAGGTCGGGACCACGGTACCAGTCGAGAAGTTCGCTGAACCCATCCTCGTCCACGTCTACAAGCTTCGCGCGGTGGGGCTCACCGAAGTCGCAACTGAACAGACGCTCCGGCTCGTAGGAGGTCTTCAGCAGCCAGCCCAGGCTTGGTGCCGGCTGTGCCCGGACCGGGCCCGCCAGGACGCTGCAAAGAAGAAAGCACAGAGGTAGGAGGCATCGCGCGTGGAGAGGGCCACTGAAGAGCTGCCGGAACCGGGGAACGGTGGGTTCGGTGAGGCTTTTGGTTTGCCAAACGACCATAGGAGACCTACTGCCCCTCTCCCACGCGGGCTCATCTCAAATCAAAATCAGCAACCCCCGTATCTCAGCTCGCAGGCAACCTGCCGTGCTACGCCTATTCGGACCGTACAGTGAGGCGCTGGCTCAGATGGACCCAATCCGCTTCCAACGCCCCCGCATTCCGGCTCCCGAGCTCCCCCGTCACGTGCGCGCCTGGCAGGACTCGAACCTGCAACCTACGGATTAGAAGTCCGTTGCTCTGTCCAGTTGAGCTACAGGCGCATCAACCGGTAAGAATTTACAAAAGGGAGACTCAGCAGTCAAGCGAGCATTGGCCGCCGAGCGCTGCGATTGGGCCGACAGGGGCGGCCCTGGCGCGAGATCGGCACAACCGTTCCCTCGGACGAGGCGCGGTAAATCGCGGCAATGCGGTAGTGACCCTATTCGAGCCGTTCCGAACACTTCAACAATCACTCACCCGAAGGTCCGCAGCCACGGCGATGGCCCGAGGGCTGGTCGGCCCGTCGGATATTTGCGTTGGCGCTACTTCAACCGGATCCCGTTGCACCTGCTCCGCGGGGCGGTGCCCGGGAGTGGGACGGTCAGGCACTCCTTGGAGCCGCGACACGTCGCAGGGAAAAGGCCTGGCTCCAGCGCAATCTCCTACACTGGCGGATTCAGCCAGGCCAGACGGTCGCTCCGGCCCCGTCCATGCGCGTCCGATCGTAGCCCTGCGCTCCCGAACTCGATTTTGTTGGATTCCAGCTCACTTTTTGACACATTTGGCGCGCAGGACAACGGCCAATCTGAGTCGGGAAAGAATTGCTCCGGAGAACAGCCATGCTCCAAAACAGAGACCTCGTTTTGAATGTGATGCTGCTCGTCGTGCCGGTCCCAACGGTTCCAGCGCCGACTGTCCCTCAACCTCACGTCGA
>CAYXFI010000161.1:0-8371 GCA_964464205.1 uncultured Cytophagia bacterium | reverse complement strand
TCCGCGCCCGTACGGTACCACTCGAGCAGGGCGAACTCGATGTTGTGCGTCTCCGAGACCTCCCGGTCACGGAAAGCATGTGTGAGGCTGAAGATCCTGTCCAGGCCCCCAGCCAGCAGCTTCTTCAGTGCGTATTCGGGCGAAGTGTGAAGGTAGAACCCAAAAGGGCGGCCGAGTCGGTCGTGAATGGTGACCGGAATCGGGTGCAAATGAGGCTCCATTCCAGGAAGCGGCACGAGCGCAGGGACGTCGATCTCGAGAAACCCGCGTTCCGTGAAAAACTGGCGAATCCCCCTTAGTATCTGGGCACGCAACTTCAAATTTCTACGTAGGTTCTCACTCGACCGGATGAGCTGCCAGTTCGGCAACTTGGGCGCCTCCCCCCGGCTCAATGGGCCGCCTCCAGCCAGTTCCGCCCGACGCCGATTTCCACCTTGACCGGCACATCCAGCTGGATGGCGCCTTCCATCTCCCGCTTGACCAGCTCCTTCACCTCCTCCAACTCGCTCTTCGGCACATCGAATACAAGTTCGTCGTGCACCTGCATGATCATCTTGGTTTTCAGACCGCGGCGTTTGAGCTCCCGCCAGATGCGGATCATCGCCACTTTGATCAGGTCGGCCGCCGTGCCCTGGATGGGGGTGTTGATGGCCGTGCGCTCGGCGAATTCGCGCACCCTCTGGTTGTCACTCAGGATGTCCGGCAGCAGACGCCTGCGGTTCAGTAGTGTCGTCACGTACAAATCCCGACGCGCCTTTTGGATCGTCTGGATGATGAAGTCGTGCACTTTCGGATACGTCGCGAAGTAGCCCGCGATGAACTGCTGTGCTTCCTCCGGCGTGATCTCGAGCCTCTGAGCCAAGCCGTAGGCCCCCATGCCGTACATGATGCCGAAATTCACCTCCTTCGCGCGGCGCCGATGCTCCGGGGTTACCTCCTCCGTCTCCAGTCCGAACACGAGGGCCGCCGTGCGCGTGTGCACGTCCTCATCGCGCTCAAAGCTTTCGCGCAGCCGCCTGTCGCCGCTCAGGTGAGCCATGATCCGAAGCTCGATCTGAGAGTAGTCGGCGTCCAGGAGCACGTGATCGTCCGAAGAGGGAATGAATGCCCGGCGAATCTGCCGACCGATGTCCGTGCGGATCGGGATGTTTTGCAGATTCGGCTCGCTGGAGCTCAGCCGTCCCGTGGCCGTCACCGTCTGATTGTAGGACGTGTGCACCCTCCCAGTACGGGGGTGAACCATCTGGGGGAGGGCGTCGACGTACGTGGACTTCAACTTGGCAAGCTGGCGATATTCCAGGAGAAGCCGCGGAAGTTCATGCTGCCGAGCCAGTTCCTCCAGCACCCGCACGTCCGTGGAGTAACCCGTCTTCGTCCGTCGCTTGGCGGGCAACCCGAGCTTCCCGAACAGAATCTTGGAGATCTGCTGCGGCGAGTTCACGTTGAAGCGCTCGCCTGCAACTTCGAAGATCCTCTCTTCCAGCGCGCGCAGTTCGGACTCCAGTTGCCGGGACATTTCCTTCAGGTAAGCTAGGTCCAGTTTCACGCCGGTGTATTCCATGTCGGCGAGCACTTCCACGAGCGGCATCTCGACCTCGTGGAACAGCTTCTCGAGCCCCGCTTCGCGGAGTTTGGGCTCCAGCACTTCGTACAGTCGCCAGGCGATGTCGGCGTCCTCGCAAGCGTACTCGCCAACCACCTCCACGGCCACCTGGTCCATCGAGCGCTGCTCTTTGCCTCGCTTGCCGATCAGGGAGCTGGTTGGGATCTTCTTGTACCGGAGGTATTCCAGGCTCAGGCTGTCCAGATTGTGCTGCCTTTCGCTCGGATTCAGCAGGTAGGCCGCTACCATTGTGTCGAAGTGGATGCCGGCCAACTCTACGCCCGCATGTCGCAAGACTAACAGATCGTACTTGATGTTTTGCCCCACTTTGCGCAGCCGGGGATCTTCCAGGACCGGTTTGAGCGCCTGGAGCACCTCCTGTTCGGTGAATTCGATTCGCTCTCCGGCGGGCCCGCGCACGGGAACGTAGCAAGCGAAACCCGCTTTCCAGGAAAAGGAAAAACCCACGATCGAAGCCCGCATCGGATCCAGCGAGGTCGTTTCCAGATCGACCGCGAACGTACCGGCGCGGCGCAGTGCCTGGACCAACCACTCCAACTCCGAGCGCGAACGCAGGATGCGGTAGTCGTGCTCCTCGCTCTCCGCGGAGTTGGTCGAGAACCGCTGCAGCAGCGAATTGAACTCCAGCTCTCGAAACAGCTCCACTAGCCGCTCCCGTTCCGGCTCGCGAACGCGCAGCTCTTCCAGCGCCACCTCCACCGGTGAATCCGCGTCTACGGTGGCAAGCTGTTTTGACAACTTGGCCTGCTCCTCCTGCTCCTGCAGAAGTCTCTTCACCCGCTCGGGCCTGACGTTCTCGATGTTCTCGTAGATCCCCTCCAGCGACCCGAACTGTTTGAGAAGCTGGGTCGCAGTCTTGGGCCCGATCCCTTTGACGCCGGGAATGTTATCCACCGAGTCGCCCGTGAGAGCGAGGAGGTCCGTCACTCGCTCCGGAGGCACCCCCAGTTTCTCCTCGACCCCCTTGCGATCGAGAATCTCCACTTCTTCCCCGGCCTTCCGGGGATTGTACACCCGGATTCGATCGTTCACAAGCTGCGCTAGATCCTTGTCGCCCGAGACGATCGTCACTTTCATGCCGCGCTCGGCCGCGCGCCGCGCCAGCGTCGCGATGATGTCATCGGCCTCGTAGCCAGGGAGTTCGAGCACGGGCACACCCAGCGCCTCCACCACCTCTTTGATCCGCGGGATCTGCGGCGCCATGTCGTCCGGCATCGGGGCACGCTGCGCCTTGTACTCCGCGAAGTCCTTGTGTCGAAACGTCGGCTCCGGCCGATCAAACACCACGGCCAGGTACTCCGGTTTCTGCTCGTCCAGAATCTTCAGGAGAGAGCGGGTGAAGCCAAAGACCGCCGACGTGTTCTCACCCTTTGAGTTCATCAATGGGTTGCGAGCGAAGGCGTAGTAAGCTTTGTAGGCCAGAGCCGAACCGTCAACGAGGTACAGTTCCTTCTCCTCGGACATCCTCCCTATTCCCTCCTTTCTGCAGGCTGGCTGCCACCCCACCGCTAATGTAGCCCAATGCCGGTCCTTTGTCAACGGAAAGATCCGCCGGGAAGACGTGCGACATCGCAAGCCCGGACGCGGCATCGAGCACCCCCACGAGAGGGCGTGCCTGCTCCGAGGGCGGCAAACGCGGACGATGAGCAGGTCCACCGCACGGTACGTAGCATTCCGAGCCCGAGTGGGCAGACTGTCCGCCAGGGCCATCTGTGGAAGTCCAGACAGAGCGAGGACTGATCTTCGGCACGCGAGAGGGCTTCTCTGTCCCCCCTTCCCACCGCTGGGAAGCCCGTGGAAATCCTTCCCACAAATGGGAAAACCCTCTCACGAGTTCGCGGAACAAGCCGTTGATTTTCCAGGGCTTGGGTCGGGTCAATATGTGGCACGGTTCTGGCGAAAGGGGTGTTTTGACCTATCTTCTGCAATGCCAGCGTACGCTTGGTTGCATAGTGGGGGCGGCGTAACTTCAGGAACCAAAACCAGGGAGGTAGCCATGGCTACAATCAAGGAGAAGCTCGCCGAGAAAATCCCCGTCTGGAGGGAGGACATCGGCAAGCTGGTGAAAGAACACGGAAGTGATGTGATCAGCGAGGTGACCGTACAGCAAGCCTACGGCGGCATGCGTGGTGTGCGCGGGCTTGTGTGCGACACCTCCTATGTGGACCCGGAGAAGGGCCTGATCATCCGCGGCCATCCGATCAGCACCCTCACCGATCGGCTGCCGGAAGAGATCATCTGGCTGCTACTCACCGGCGAACTCCCCACACCCGAGGAACGGGACCAGTTCATCAAGGAGATGGCCGAGCGGCGTAGCGTACCGGACGGCGTGTGGAAGACCCTCGAAGCCATGCCCGAAGATTCGCACCCCATGACCATGTTGAGCGTGGCTTCGCTGGTGATGGAGAAGGATTCGGTCTTCAAGAAGAAATACGCCGAGGGAATCAAGAAAGACGAGTACTGGGTCTGGACGCTGGAAGACGCCCTCGACCTGATGGCCCGCATGCCGGTGGTGGCCGCTGGCATCTACCGGACGCGCTACAAGAAGGGCCCGCGGATCCCAACCGATCCGAATCTCGACATGGGCGCCGACTACGCCCGGATGCTCGGCCTTCCGAACCCCAACGGCGAGCTCGAAAAACTGATGCGCCTCTACCTGGTGCTGCACAGCGACCACGAAGGCGGCAACGTGAGCGCTTTCGTGACGCACACCGTGGCCTCGGCCCTCTCGAACATCTACTACGCGTACTCGGCGGGAATGAATGGGCTGGCGGGTCCGCTGCACGGCCTGGCCAACCAGGAAGTGCTGAAGTGGATCCAGAAGCTGCAGCAGCGCTTCGGCGGCGTGCCGACGCACGAGCAACTGCGCGACTTCACCTGGGAGACCCTGAATGCGGGACAGGTGATCCCCGGCTACGGTCACGCCGTGCTGCGGCAGACCGATCCGCGCTTCAGCGCCTTCCTGGAGTTCGGCAAGAAGTACTGCGCCGACGACGAGATCTTCCAGATCGTCGCGCGGCTGTTCGAGGTGGTGCCGGACATCCTGAAGCAGATCGGCAAGGTGAAGGACCCGTACCCGAACGTGGACGCCGGCTCTGGTGCGCTGCTCTGGCACTACGGCATGACCGAGTACGAGTACTACACGGTGATCTTCGGTATCTCGCGGGCTCTGGGCGTGTGCTCGCAGGCGGTCATCAGCCGCGCCTACATGGAGCCGATCACCCGTCCGAAGTCGGTCACGACCGACTGGATCAAGCAGACGGTCGGCGCGGCCTGATTGCCGCGTACCGATCAACTTCCGTCAAAAACGGGCAGGGTTCCGTGAGGGGCCCTGCCTTTTTTGTCTGGCTCACAGGCGGGCCAAGTAGGTAAGGTGCGACGCCAAGGCGAAAATGGAGTGTCACGGTCCCGGGCGTCGAGAAAAGGAGCGAGCCTCCTGTGGGAGCCCTGTCTCCAGGGGAACAAGACAGATTTGCGAATCGCCGCCTGAGGCGGCTCCCTCAACGGGCTGTTGTCCACTCTCCCGAGGTGTCAGGTTCTTCCCGGGCTCAGCAATACCAACGACGGCGTGACACACGAACTTACGGAACGAAGGTGCAAAACAACAAAGGCCAATCCGGACAGGAAGTGAGGTCTGGACTGCAATTTCCAGCATTCATACTCGGACCAGGAAAAAACCCGCTATTTGTAACAGCACGCCCGCAGCGAACACGAGCAAACCTATCTCAAAGAGTTTGTCCGCCTTTAGCTCTTCTACTTCTGCCTTTAGGGTTTCCAATTGCATTCGCCCTTTCTGGCCGTTGGAGAGCGTGAAAAACAAGTTGACTCTCTGTCTCGCCGCCTTAGCCGTCACAAGAAATTCAGCGTTCATCCGGTTTATCCTCACTACCCGGAGCTGGGCAACGACTCTCGGGTCGTTCTTCGGGTTGTTTGCCAGTCCCCTCATATAGATTTCAGAAATCTCCGGGAAACCAGGTTGACCGGGCAGTAGTACGAGATCTGAGTCCAACCTCTTCAATCCATCGAGCGATCTAACATACGAGGGGGAAACAAGCCGCATCACAAATGGGATCCGTTCTGCCTTGGAAACCAGGAAACCTGATATTTCAACGACAAGGCCCAATACGAACAAGGCAGTGCGCAGGAGTCTCCTGTTGTTCATCTTCCGCCCCACAGGTCTTGTGGAATCTTGCGAACATGTTCAAGCTCATCGATGTCGAATGACGGTGAACCCTCACCGGCACTTACAGATTGAGCACACGATGCCCACCCAAGCGTCGTTGGAAGCCCATCCTATTTTGCAGATGTAAGTGAATATCGGTGCTCGTGGTTGCTCACACTGAGTCCCTTGATCCGAAACGCAAAACCCCAATCTGCACCACACTGGCCGATTTTGAGCAGGATGCGATTGACGCCCGGCCCGAGCTGCACGGGGATCACGTCCTCGTCCACGGTCAGTCGGCGGGGTCTGCGGTTGTCGTGAACGAGCGTGCCGTTCACGTACACTCGGACCCCGTCGTTGCTCCCCACCAGCAGCGTGGCGTTCATCGCCTCGGGCAGTTCGAGCTCGCAGTATGCGTAGGCGGCCACGTAGCGATTCGGAGCAAAGCGCCCCCGCAGGTTCACCCACGGCTCCTCGCTTTCCACCAGGTGCCACACCCGGGGCTGGCCGTCCGGGGCCCAGACCGTGTCACCCACGGACGGACGAATCTCCGCCTCTCCGCCGGCCGACTCCAGGTAGTCGATGTCCAGTCCGCCGCAGTTTTCGCGCACGCCCGTAGCTTTTCCCAGTCCCGCCCGCGGATTGACAAACGCTCCGCAGACAAGCCAGCTCCGGAAGAAATCGCCGGTGAGCTCCTCGACGTCCAGCCGGATGTCGCGCGGAGCGGGAATGGGCTGGCCCTTTTCCCAGTCCCACGCCGCACGCACGAGCCAGTCGCGCACCTGAGTGAGCTCGGCGAGCAGCCCATCGAACTTCTCCAGGTTGCGTTCCAGCCACCACACGCGGTTTTCGCCGAGCCACAGCGTCTGATACTGCTGGCGGAAGGCAAAGAGCTCGGTCTCCGCATTTCCAATGGCGGCGATGGCCTCGCGGATCAGTCGAGCACCCTCCTCCGAACCCAGCTCGGTCAGACAGGCGCGTCGGTAGCTGGACGCGGCACGAATCACTGCCCGGCGCAGTTGCGGGATTAGCTCGATCCGGTCAGCGGCAAGCAAAATGTACGGAAGATCAGCTCGGTAATGCGTAACCTTTGCAGCCTGGAGGAGCTCGCGTACGGCCTTTGTCACGCGCTCCACTTTGTCCCAGCCCTCCAGACCGAGGGTCAGTTTCCCATCCCGCGGCGGGAGCAGCGGCCTCCAGAAGGTGCGGACGGTGGTTCCATCGGGAGGCCCTGTCTGATGCAGGCCGCTGAGGGCTTCAATGGCCCTGCCCACCCGATTCTCTCGATCGCCGTACACCGCGGCCGAAAACCGACGTGCAAAGGTGGGATCGTCGAGCGGACCCGGGTTCCACGCTTGCTCGGCACCGTAGGCGATCCCGTACCAGTTCCAAGAGAAAAGCCCCTCCCCGTCGTCGTACCAGGCCGTGTTGAGCATGCCGATCGCCCCTTCGGCGACGCCGTCGCGCACGTAGTTGTGGATGTTAATGCGCGCCGTACCGAAATCCGGGAACAGCCGGTTCCAGCACGAAACACCCGGGCACACGAACACGTCGAAACCGGCTTCCCGAAATGGGCGAATGGCGTCTACGAAAGAATCCTCTGGACCGTAGCCCCACGAGAGCATGATGGTGTCGTGGTAGAGCCGGGAAATGATCTCCGGGTATTTGAGTGCAATGTCGCCCCACATCATCATCCGCTTGCCGTACTTGGCCAGCTCGTCGTGAAGCCAGTTGAGATGCCGAGCGTACACAGCGGCGATGCCTTTCTCCTCTACCATCCGGCGCGAAGCCCCGGTGCCAAGCCCCCAGGTCTCGTCGCAGTTCACGTTGAAGAACTGGCCGCGATACGCCCGGGCCACTTCGCGAAGAATGTCTGCCAACAAATCGTAGGACTCGCGAAAGGCGGGCGACAGGACCCAGTCGTTCTCGCCGAGGGGCTCGTATTTCGGGTGCTTCAGAATGTTGCGGAAGTGGCCAAAGGACTGGAAGTTGCCGATCAGGGTCACGTGATACTTCCGGGCGTACTCCGCGAGCTCGGCCACGTCCTCGGGCGTCAGAGCGGCTCCAGGCGGAGCGAACTCCGGGTGCGATTTCGTACGGAACACGTGTTCGGTGTAGTAAGTGGTCATGTTCAGTTTCAGCTCGGCCATCCGGCGGATCTCTTGTTTGAGGAACTCCTTCGTCCGCACTGGGCCTCGGCTCAGATCATCCTGCTGTCCCCGGTAAGGCAGTGCGGGGTAGTCGCGGATGCGCACGCAGGGGATCTTCGCACCGCGTGAGTTCCCGCGCACGAGCTGGCGCAGCGTCTGAATCCCGTAGAACAGTCCCGTGGACGAATTGGCCGCCACCACGATCCGCTTGGGTCGGACGACCAGCACGTATCCCTGATCTCCGAGCTGCTCGTCCGGTAGGCATTTCTGTTTACGACAAACCGATACGAGGTCCGAATCGCGTTGCGGAATGGCCAGCACGATCTGCCTCTTCGCTTCCCCGAGCGGCAGGGTGATGCCGAGGTCCGTTTGCACCTCATCCTGAAAAAGCCGGGCCGCGAAGCTGTCCTCCGCACTGGCGCGCGTCCCGAGACG
>CAYXFI010000160.1:0-8382 GCA_964464205.1 uncultured Cytophagia bacterium | reverse complement strand
CGTTGCAAAGACGGGGCCAGCTTTCCGCCGGGATTCGTGGGTCAGCGATGATTCCCTTGGGCGTGAGGTTGACTGGAAGGCAGGAAGGGTTTTCCGCCGGAAGCGAAAGCTCCTTCCTGGATCCGGTGCTTCGAGGGCGTTGGATCGGGCAGATGGGCGAAACCGGTCGGTGCCGAAAAAGCTTTTGCAATTTGGTCGGCATTGGTCTAAATTCGGTCGACCGGTTGCGGCGACGGGTCGTTGACTGTTGAAATTTGGGGAGGTGCGCATGACCATCAAAGAAGAGCGGCGTGACGGAGTTGCCGTGTTGAGCGTGAAGGGAAAGATGATGGGCGGGCCGGAGACGGCTGCGCTCCATCAAAAGGTGAAGGATCTCCTCGCGGAAGGGGTCAAAAAAGTGGTGATCGACCTCTCCGGCGTCAAGTGGCTGAACAGCTCCGGTCTGGGCGTTCTGATGGGGGCCATGACCTCCGTGCGCAACGCTGGGGGAGAGTTGAAACTGAGCGGCGTGACGGACAAGGTCGAAAGTCTCTTCATGATCACCAAGTTGATCACAATCTTCGACGCCTACGACTCGGTGGACGAGGCTGTTGCTTCCTTCGAGGGTTGAGAGCGAGACACCTCCGCCTGCCGAAGATACGAACGGGAACAGGGAGGAACGGGGTCGGTGTGGAAGCCGGCCCGTTTTTGTCTCCGGGGTTCCAACAGCGCGGAGAGACGGGTTCGCCGGGATGACGGTTGAGGCTGCGACGGATCAAGTACCCGACTTCAAGCGCAGGTACTGGCGATACCAGTACGACCTGGCTCGCCTGTATCTCCAACCCCTGCTTCGGGAGTGGGGGGTGGAGTTCCGTGGCCGGAAGGTCGTGGATCTGGGATGCGCCGAAGGTGGGGTCTTGGTGGCGTTTCTGGAGAGGGGAGCCGAGGCGGTGGGTTTGGAGCTCAGCCCTTCCCGGGCCCGTCTGGCGGTACTCCTGGGGGCGGAGCGTGGCCTGGATGTGCAGGTGGTGGTCGGCGACTTGTTGGACGCGGCAACGATTGAGTCCCTGGGCGGCCCTTTTGACCTTGTGTTGCTTCGCGACGTACTCGAGCACGTCACGGACAAGCTGCTTGCGCTGCAGCACGTGCGCCGCCTGCTTCGGCCGGGCACGGGGCACGCGTTGGTCACATTTCCGCCTTTCTACTCACCTTTCGGGGGTCATCAGCAGATGTTGCGCTCATGGTTCCGGCTGATACCGTACTGGCATTGCCTGCCGGAAGTTTTCTTCCGCCCCCTGGCGGTGTTCATTCGGAAAACCGATCCGCAACCCCACATTCTGCGCGAGATGGCGTTGTTTCGGCGAGATCGGCTTTCACTGCGTCATTTTGAGAGACTGGCGCAGCGTGCTGATCTGAGGGTTGCCGGACGTCGATTCTACCTGTCCCGCCCGAGCCACCGGCTGCGGTATGGGTGGCCGGTGGTCGGCGCTGACGCAATCGGCCGTGTTCCGGTGATCAGGGAGTTCCTAGTGAGCGGGGCGTTCTTCCTCCTACGTGCCGCGAGCTCGGGACAGTGAGACTCGCCGGGAGTT
Source organism: uncultured Cytophagia bacterium (assembly GCA_964464205.1). GTDB lineage: Bacteria > Zhuqueibacterota > Zhuqueibacteria > Oleimicrobiales > Geothermoviventaceae > Zestofontihabitans. Next base: position 6,811 of record CAYXFI010000160.1, on the reverse strand, counting down.
GGATGGTCCTCTGGCGGGAGAATTGCGGGGCCGCTGCAATGCACTGGGTTCGGCCACAATCTGCTTGCGAATCAGAGGGCACGTAGGGTATATTAACTCGTACCAAGCGGTTAGGCTACTCGAACAGGACCGATCGCGGAACGTTCATTGCGCAGCGTCTTCCAAACCACCCTAAGGCACACGCTGATCTACGGTTTCGGCACGGTCGGTTACAGGCTCGCCGGCTTCATTCTCCTCCCGCTCTACACCGCTAAGATTCCCCCCGCCCAGTACGGCGTGTACGGGGTCCTCGAGGTCCTTGAGCAGATCGTGGTGGGTGTTTTTTCGTTCGGCCTGCCTACAGCGCTTTTCAAGTGGCTGGCGTTGGCTCGCAACAGACAAGAGACCAGCCAGGCTCTGTCAACAGCGCTTTGGCTCGTTGTGGTGTCCAATCTCGCTGCATTGGGGGTGCTTGCTATTTCGCTTCCTTTGGGTTTGGCCCAGTGGGCGGCTTCACGGTTCCCGTCTTCGGGTCTGGCTGCGGACGCTTTCCTTTCGTTGGGACTGATCTTCTGCTTGGACGCACTGGCCACTGCGACTGTGCGGCTACTGCTCAACGTATTGCGGGCTCAGGAGAAGCCAGGCTGGTACACCGGTCTCTCATTGGGGCGTTTCTTTGTCGTGCTTGGACTCGTGGCGCTTTTCGTTGGTGTACTCGATCTGGGGATCATCGGCATCTTTTTGGGTCAGCTGGTCGGGAGCGCGGTGGTCCTGATGGTCTTGGCGATACTCCTTGGTCCGCACGTGGCCTTCGGTCTCCGTGTTGATTGGGTGAAGCCGATGCTGCGTTACGGGGCCCCTCTGGCGTTGGTGGCGGTGATCCTACTCCTCCTGAACATGGGCAACCGCTTCTTCGTGCAGATCTTCTGCGGTTCGGAAGACTTGGGACGCTTTACATTTGGCCAGAAAATCGGCAACATTCCCTACGTTGTACTGGTGCAGCCGTTCACGTTTGCGTATTTCCCGATCATGTGGAAGGTGAAGGAAAGCAATCCGGATTTCATGAGCCGGGCTTTGACCTATTTTGTCGCGTGCGGACTGTGGGTTGTACTGGGATTTCTCCTGTTTGCACGCGAGGTAACCTTGCTCCTAGCCAGAGATCCAGCGTACAATGCTGCCTGGGTTGTCGTCCCGGTGGTCGCCCTGGGTGCAGTTGGCTACGGGGTTGTGTATCTTCTGCAGAGTCCCTTTTACCTGTCGGGTCAAACGCAATGGATTGCGGTTGGCTACGCCCTAGGAATCGTGGTGAACGTTCTCGTCAACGTGTGGGCGCTTCCGCAGTGGGGTTACGTGGCGGCGGCATGGTCGGTACCAGCTTCCTACGCAGCTGTCTCCCTGTTGTCGTATCCCATCGGTCGCCGATGCTATCGGATTGGCTACGAGATACGACGGGTCCTGTTCGCCGCAGCTATCGCAATGGCTGTAGGAGTCGCAGGGTGGGCGCTCAACAGAGGGTATCCTGGTGGGTGGGTATTCTGGAAGTTGGTTCTACTGTTCTCTTTTCCGCTGCTACTCCTGGCTCTTGGATTTTTCAACGACGATGAAATGCTGTGGGTGAGAAGAAGAATACGGCGCGCTCGCGCTTTCCTCGGATAACCTGACTGAAACTGTCAGTAGATGGGTCGGTGACGCAAAGTGAGCAGCCAACCATGTCTAGACGAACGTGCTCTTGAGCTTCTCAACGACCTACCCTACTGGGACATAGGGCATCGGACCTCCCTTTACGACTTGTTTGTACACGATGGGATTCACTTGTGGTGGATCATCCACCCCTTTGTAAGCCGCGATTTTCTGTTGGTCTTTCGAAGTGTCCTTCTCCAGGGAGGCGGTAGGCGTGCAGAGGCTGGCGTTCTTGAGCGGGTGCCCGGATGGCCCCTTCGACTGGCTTCGGATCCACTGCTCTCGCTCAAGCTTTCGGGCGCCGGCATGGCAGGGGAGGAAGATAGGTGGTTCGGGATACGCCTCGGGAAGTACCGAGCGCAGGCGGCGTTGTTCGGTTGGCTCATTGAGATGGGCTTTGACCTGGGCATTCCCGCCGGGTACCGTTTCCGAGCGCTTAGAGCCCGATCCATTGGTGTCTCACGCCTTCAGTTGGGGCCGTCCCCGCGTTGCTTGGTTGTGACGCACACTCGGACGTGGGGCGAGTTGGGGTGGGGTGTTAGGGGCGATGTGGTTCTGGAGCCCGTGATTGAGAGACTGCGCGCGGCTGGCTATTCGGTCGTCGGGATCGAAGCCGACTATTCTCCGGTTCCGACCGTGGCGACTTTGCGCGAACGCTCTCGGACGGGCAGCTGGCTCCCGTACGAGCGTTTCTACAATGTGTCTGCGCAGAGGGTCTATCGGCGCTGCCAGGCCGAGTTTTCTACCTGGGGAGATCGGATCGTGCACTCGGAGCCGCTGCGAAAGCACCTTCAGATCAACGGTGTGGATTGTTCGCGCCGGCTCGAAGCGCGACGGAGGCTTATGGCGGCGCGTTTGGCTCCGCATGCAGCGAGGCTGATCAGCATCTCCCGCACAGTGTTGGAGAGCATCCGACCCGATGTGTTGTTGCTTGCCTACGAGACCGGACCGGTGGGGCGAGCGATGACCGCAGCTGCCCGAATGCGTGGCATTCCCACGATCGCTGTGCAGCATGGGCGGATCCATCGGCTGCACCACCACTACGTGCAGAAAAGCCCCGAAGAGGAAGACCCCAGGGCGGCCCGTTTGCTTCCCGACGTCACCGCGGTGTACGGTGAAGAGGTAAGACAGATTCTGCTTCGCTACGGTGGCTACCCCGATGAGGGTGTGCGAGTGACCGGGCAACCGCGCACTGACGTGCTTGTGAGAGGCAGGGAGAGCTTTCGTCGACGCTCATTCTTGGAACAGCTGGGTTTTTCCGCCGACAAGCCGCTGCTCTTCGTGGCGACCCAAAATTTCCCGCGCGTTGAGGATCGCCTGAGGGTACTCGAGATACTGCTCGGTAGAACGTCGGATCTCACGGGGTGGCAGGTTCTCATCAAGCCTCATCCGGGTGAGACAGACGGTTTGGTTGAACGCTACCTGAAAGGAGTCGACGCAACCGTGGTTCGCGTGCGGAGCGACGTGGACTTGTACAGCTCTTTGTCCGCTGCCGACGTGGTTGCCACTGGTACCTCGACCGTGGGGATCGAGGCCTTGCTGTTCCGCAAACCTGTGATTACGGTCGGGGGATTGCCCCAGCCGTTGGATTTGGCCGAAAGGGGCGCGGCACTCGAAGTGAATAGCCCTTCTGAGTTTGTCGAAGCTCTCGTGAGACTAGAACGAGATCGGGAATTCGCAATGGCACTGGCGGCTCGGGCAAGCGAGTATGTGGAGCGTCACTTCCACCGGCTCGATGGCCGGGCTTCGGATAGGGTGGTGGAATTGATCGATGAGCTCGTAGAGCGTAGAGGGACCGATCGATGAATGTGCTGGCTGTGATTCCGGCCCGAGGCGGATCCAAGGGTATTCCGCGCAAGAACCTGCGCATTCTCGCCGGTAAACCCCTGCTGTGGTACATCCTCCGGGCAGCTCAGGAAGCTCGCACTATCAATCGCGTCGTTGTGAGCACGGAGGATGAAGAGATCGCGATGGTGGCGCGCCGATACGGATCGGAGGTAATCATGCGGCCAGAAGAGCTCGCAGGCGACGCGGTGCCTCTGGATCCGGTAGTCTACCACGCGCTCGAACAGGTGGAGAAGAATGGTCAGCGCGTCGACGTCGTCGTCACTTTGCAGCCTACTTCACCTTTGTTGAAGCCTGCCACCATTGACAAGACTGTCGGGATCCTAATACGGAACGAAGCGGACACGGTGATTTCCGTCGCCAACCGTACGCACCTCTACTGGACCGTCGACAGTGACGGGAATTACCGACCCATGTACGAGCGCCGGGTGAACCGCCAGTTCCTTCCGCCGATGTTGCAGGAGACGGGTGGCATCATCGCAAGTCGCAGGGAAGTGGTGACGCCCTCCAGCCGTATCGGCCCTCGGATCAGCTTGGTGGAGTTGGACGACGAGGAGGCCGTGGATATCGACTCAGATCTCGACTGGTGGATTGCGGAGAAACTGCTACTTCGGAAACGGATCGTGTTTCGTGTGGATGGCCACCGGGAGATCGGACTCGGCCATGTGTACCGGGCTTTGACCCTAGCTCACAGAATCATGGACCACGAAGTGATTTTCCTCATGGACGCCAGGTATCCGTTGGGCATTGGCTTAGTACGGCAGCAGAACTACCCAGTTGTGGAGTTCGAACGGGATCCACTTCCGGTACTTGAGCAGCTCGAGCCTGACGTAGTGATCAATGACATTCTGGACACGGACGCCGAATACGTCCGGAGTCTAAAGCGGATGGGCTTTTTTGTCGTCAATTTTGAGGATCTCGGCCCGGGAGGTCTGGAAGCCGATCTCGTCATCAACGCATTGTACTCGGATCCGGTACCACATCCGCGGCACTACAATGGACCCGAATACGTCTGCCTTCGCGAGGAATTCTATTCAGCCCGACCACGGCCGATCAGACGAAAAGTCGGACGGATACTGGTCACCTTCGGCGGAACCGATCCCTCCGATCTGACATGGAAGACGCTCCGGGCATTGGATTTGGTCAAAGGCGAATTCACGGTGCGGTGTGTGCTCGGGCTGGGATACAGACACGACGCACGGCTGCGTCGCAATGTGCGTACGCTGCGAAGGAAGGTCGTGGTTCGGAAGAACATCCGTTCGATGAGCGAAGAGATCCTGCGTGCGGATCTTGCAATTACTTCGGCTGGGCGGACTGTCTACGAGATGGCCTCGCTGGGGACCCCTACTGTCGTCCTGGCCCAGAACGAGCGCGAGTTGCGACACGTGTTCGCCAATGCGAGGAACGGAATTGCGAACATGGGCCTGGGTGAACGTGTATCGGTAGAGGAACTCGCGAAGAAAATCCAGGACCTTGTGGATGAGTACGAGACCCGATTGGAGATGAGGCGTAGGATGCTGGCCTGGGATCTGCGTGGAGGGGTGGACCGTGTTCTGAAGCTGATTCTTGCGGGTTTGGAGCGGGATCGTCGGATGGCCGAATTGACAGCTGATGAGAATACCCTGCGGACAAAAGTGGAGTGAGAAGGCAATGGCTGAACTTGAGATCGGAGGCGTTCGAGTTGGAGAGGATCATCCGCCATTCCTCATCGCGGAAGCGGGTGTGAACCACGAGGGGGATATGGCGACGGCGAAACGGATGATCGATCTTGCCGCTCGCAACGGCGCTCAGGCCATCAAATTCCAGACGTACAAGGCGGAGAAGCTCGCCGTGGCCGATTCCCCGGCCTACTGGGACACGGACAAAACGCAGAGGGATTTCTTCAAGTCGTACGACCGGTTCTGGAAAGAGGAGTATTTCGAGCTAGCGGAACACGCGAAAAAGCGGGGCATCATTTTCCTTTCCACTCCCTTCGACGAAGAGGCAGTGGATTTCTTGGACGAGGTGGTGCCCGCCTTCAAGATCGCTTCGGCGGACATCACCAATCTTCCCTTTCTCCGCTACGTGGCGCGGAAGGGGAAACCGGTGATCTTGTCCACGGGGGCTGCGACGATCGAGGAGATTCGGAGGGCGGTTTTGACCATCGAGTCGGAGGGCAATGACAAGATAGCCCTGATGCATTGCGTGCTCAGCTATCCCACGCCGCATGAGCTGGCAAATCTGCGCATGATCCAGGGACTGAAGGAAGCTTTCCCGCATCTGGTGGTGGGGTACTCCGACCACACCGTTCCGGACGCTTCCATGATCCTTCCTGTGGCGGCGTACCTGGTGGGCGCACGCATCATCGAGAAGCACTACACGTTGGACAAATCGCTGCCCGGGAACGACCACTACCACGCAATGGACCCGGCGGATCTCGAGCGTTTGGTTCAGAACCTGCGACTTGTGCAGGCGGCGTTGGGGCAGAAAGACAGAAAACTGCTCGAGTGCGAACTTCCGGCTCGGACCTATGCCCGCCGGAGCCTTGTGGCGAAGGTCACGATTCGAAAGGGCGAGACCATCAGGGAAGAAATGCTCACCGCGAAGAGGCCGGGAACCGGCATCCCACCCACGGACCTACACATGGTAGTCGGAAGACGTGCCGCCCGTGACATTCCGGTGGACAAGATGCTCGAACCGGATGACATTGTCTGAGTTGCCATCGCCGCGGTCTCTCTGACAGCCCCGCGTGCGTTGCACGACGACGGTAGAGCCATTGGCCGGTTGTCTTCGGGGCAATCGGTTTGCCTCCGCCGGACTCTATCGCAGTGCTCCTGCGCGAACTTTTCAACTCGAGTTTGTTCACCAAAGGCGAAAGTGAGAAGAGGCTCTGGGGTGGTTCCGTCGCTGCAATTTCCGGTGCTTGTGTACCGACAACGATGTAGCACGGTTTGGGGACAGGGCGATGATCGAGTCGCGCAGAGGTTTCGTCCCGTTGTGCCTGACCCCACCAAGCGGCAGCGATACTTCGAAGGGTGCCATCCGGCGGGGGAAACTCGGTTGGACCGGATAGCGGGTTGAAACGTTCTTCGACGTGCTTTTCCGGCTGTGATCGCAATCTGCAAGGGCGGTTCCGGATGGATTCGTTCTCATCACGCATGGGCGTCGCTCCGGTGTGCAGGGCGGCCCTCCTCGGCGAAGGTGAAAGGGCGTCTCCAATCGCCGACTTACGAGTCTTGCACTACTTCGGGGCGCGGGTCCCTCACGAGGACTGCTGACGGGTTCGACACGGCATCCGGCGGACACGGGAAACAGTCCACAGCGCCGA
>CAYXFI010000159.1:0-8391 GCA_964464205.1 uncultured Cytophagia bacterium | reverse complement strand
CTTCTCGGGCAGCTCGTCGTAGCCGCTCAGCACAGGATTCGTCCAGAGTTTGTCGCCCACCCTCCACGGGCTGATGATGCCTTCTGCCACCAGCTTCTTGTTCCAGCGCACGAACTCACGGCGAATCTCGTTGTACTGCAGATTGGCCAGATCCGCCTCGAGGAAGTACAGGTCTACAAAATCCGGAGCATGGCAGTTGTAGCAGATCTCCTTCATCCGCTCACGCTTCTTGGTCCAGGGGCCCAAGTTCTCCTCGTCCCAAACGGTACGGAAGCTCCAGGGAGCCTGCGACTCCCACGCCAGCCGCGCACTGACGTTGTGGGTCATTGGCTGGGTGGGGCTGCCATCCATGTGGCAGGTAGTGCACACCGGCGTCTCGAGAGGGATTTTTTCGTGATTGCTGGTGGAATAGTTCAGGTCCCAGTTCCTGCCCTTAGCCATGAAGATGTTGCCGTGCTTCGACTCCAGGTAGATCTCGATGTGCGGATGGTCCGGCCCGACATGGCATTCGCCGCACGTGAACGGGTTGCGGGCGACTTCTTTCTTGAACGAATGACGAGCGTGGCACGCGGAGCAGTCGCCCACGCTCCCGTCCGGCCACATCTGCCCGATTCGGTGGCATTCTTCGCAGCCGTGCTTGGTCACCACCGGGAATTCAGCCACCGCGCGGTCCACGTTGTGCAGCAGCCAGAATTGGTGGGCGTGCTTGCTGTTGGCGAACTCGTCCACCTGCTGATCGTGGCATTCGGCGCAGTCTTTCGGAGTAGGGTAGCGGCCGACCAGGATGTCGCTACCCGGGCAGGTGAACGCGTCGAAGTCGCCCTCTTCCGCGCCGTGGCATTCGATACAACCGATGCCGTACTCGGCGTGTTTGCTCATTTCCCATTGCTCTACCTGCTTGACGGCAATGCCCTTCTCCTCATGGCACTTCACGCATTCCTTGCTCTCGCCGGTCAGCTCGACCTCGGGCTTGCCGGCCCTCCGCTTCTTCGTCTCCACACCGGCCACGATGATGAGCGTGACGAGGAACAGAACCGCAAAGATGCCCACCAGATAGCTGCTCGCGTCCCGTTTCGCCATGAGATCTCCCTCCTGCACTATTTCGCCAGCAGTTCAATCACAGTCAGAACCAGGGTGAGGGTAGCCACCGCACCTCCGAGGGCGTAGCCCAGGGGCGCCTTGGGCCATTTGCTCCGGAACCAGTCGTCGATGAACGGCCAGAAAACCATGATGATGAGGAAAGCCATCACAAGAGTCATGCCCACCTGAATGGGCACCCATTTCAGCAGGCCGTACACCGGGTAGAAGTACCACTCCGGTTTGATGTGAAGAGGCGTCTGCGCCGGGTTGGCCGGTTCGCCCAGAGGCGGGGGCAGCAGGACAGCAAGGGTGCTCATCACGGTGAGCAGGAAGAGCGTCACGTACACCCCTTTGAGAAAGTGATCCGGATAGAAGGGATAGTAGCCCTCCCCTTCATGCCCCTCCAGCTCAGCCACGCCATGCAGGTGCACCATGAAGATGTGCGCTGCGATCAGCAGGAAGAGAATGGCCGGGACGAACAATTCGTGAAACACGAAGAAGCGGGTCAGCGTATTGGCCGTTACCGTCTCGCCGCCGCGCATGAAAACCAGTAGCCAATGACCAATGATGGGGACCTTGTCCACCAGGTTCGTCCCCACGGTGGTGGCCCAGTACGACAGTTGACTGTATGTCAAGGAATAGCCCGTGAAGCCCATCGTGAGCGTGGCCAGGAGCAGGCCCACGCCCAGGATCCAATTCAGTTCGCGGGGGCGCCGGTAGGCACGGGTGAAAAACACCCGGATCATGTGCAGGAAGACCGCGATGATCATCAGATTGGCACCCCAGTAGTGGAGTCCCCGCACCCAATGCCCGAAAGGCACGTCTTCGGTGATGTGACGCACGCTCTCGTAGGCCATCTCGGGCGAGGGGACGTAGTAGAACGTCAACATCAGCCCCGTGGTAACCTGCAGCAGGAACAGGATCAGGGGCGTGGCTCCCATCGCGTAATACCAGCGCTTCATGTGGTCGGGTATCGGTTCTTTGATCACGAGGTCGCGGATCACCCCGATCACTTTCTGGTAGTCGACCGGTACCCGCTCCACCCACCACTGCTTGCTGAACAGGCTCATGCCAATCCTCCGGTCTGTTTCTCGGGAATCCAGACGTACACCAGCCCTTTGTCCACTTCGATCCGAAAGCTGGGCAGGGGTTCGGGAGGCGGACCGGAGACGACCTTCCCTTCCCTATCGTACACGCCTTTGTGGCAGGGACAGAAGAAGCGCTGCTTGTCCTCCTGCCACTCGACGATACACCCGAGGTGCGTGCACACGGCCGACAGTACCCGGTACCCTTCGCTCAGGTGCACCACGAAGACCTTCTGCCCCGCAATCTCCATCGATTTCGCCTTACCGACCGGCATTTCGTCCTCGTGGGCCACGAGGATCTTCCGCTCTCTCGGCGGTTTTCGAGGCGGCACAATGAACCGCAGGGCTGCCAGCACAAACCCCACGGCCGAGGCGATCATACCACCCCTGAAGAACAACCTCCCCAGGAAATCGCGGCGACCCAGTTCAGCGCCGACGTCGGGAGTCTCCTTTTCCTTCTCTTCCCGCGCTTCCATCGACGTATCCTCCTGCCACGTTCTCAGACGGTACCAGTGCGGACCAGCGACTGGCTTTCAGCGAGCGGCCTCACCCGCACGGCCGGCGGTGAGACCGGACAAACAAATTCACACACGCCACAACCCACACAAACGCTCCCATCCAGCGTCACCCGGAAACCCGGCTCCAACCGAATGGCCCGCCCCGAAAGCGGGCACTTCTGCACGCACTCGTCGCACCACATACCCCGAGCCAACAGGCATCGCCCCGCGGCGACCCGAGCGACGCCCATCCCTCGCTCCACGAGTTCCGGCCGGAGAGCACCCTCCGGACATGCCTGAACGCACGGGAAATCGGCGCACCACTGGCAGGGTTGCTGCCTCGGAATCACGGCGGGCGTGCCCTGCAATTCACCCGCCTCCGGGCCCAACAGGCGGATCGCCTCGTGCGGGCAAGCAGCCACGCACAGCCCGCAGCTCGTGCACAAACGCCGCAGTTCCCCCTCGGATACAGCACCAGGGGGCCTGAGCACGCCGCCTGGCAGCCGCCTGGATCCCGACGAATCCTCCGTTCCTCGCAGCAGCCCAAATGCCCTAGTGAACAGCTCTCTCCGCCCGATAGGCTTGCTCATCCTGCCTGCTTCCTCGAGTGGTTGCGCTACCCTCGGAGTCGCGGCCCAGGACGAAGTGCAACGCTCCCGAGGGGCACAAGTCCACGCAATCGCCGCAATTCGTGCAGTAGGCTGAATCAACCTCGCCCGCCCGCGGCAACAATCCCCACGAGCAGATCATCCCGAGCTGGCACAGGTTGCAACCCGCCCGGCAGCGTTCCGGTTCCAACCGCACGCGAAGTACGCGTTTCCTCCCGAACAACGACAGAGCCGCTCCCAGTGGGCACAAGTAACGGCAGAATCCACGCCGGACCACCAGTACCTCAAAAGCGAGGATCAGAACAATCAAAACAACTTCGCCGCCCAGCGTGCCCAGGAAGATCGTGCGCGCCAGTTCCCTTCCAATGATGCCCGGCGGCGAGTACGCGGAAAACAGCGAAGTACCCACGATCAGAGAGAGCAACACATCGCCAGCCAACACAAACCAGATCACCCGCTTCGGCAAGAGGTGACTCTCCGGTCCTCGCCGTCTCCAGCGCCGCCGAAGCTTCCAACGCAGTCCATCCGCCCATTCGGACAGCAGGCCCATCGGGCACATCCAGCTGCAGAACACCCGCCCCAGCAGCAGCGCCAGCACGATGGGCGGCAAGAGGGCGATCACCAGCGGCAGATACAGGCTCCGCGAAGTGAGCAGACTCTCAATCCCTTCGACCGGAGAGACGATCCAGAGATTGAAGAACCCCAGCGATTGGTACCCGCCCGTGATGTGATTCCAACCGATGCCATTCAGAATGGGAATGGCCACGAGCAGCAGCAAACTCAGAATCTGAATCGTCCGCCGGTACGGTCGGATGCGCTTCCAGCCCCTGTTCACCTGATCCCACGTCCTTCGCTTCTCGGCTCCGGTGCGGATCTACCTATTCGGCCCCTAAAAACCTGTACCCCTTTGCCCCGACACTGAACAGTCCTGCCCCGCAAACAGCCCCCCCCCCCCCCCCCCCCACCGGGTCCGGCCTGGTTCCCGCCCACCCCGTCCCCCGTTCCCCCAGGGTCCCACCCCCCCCCTGCTGGTCCCATCCCGATTCGATCTCCTGCCCCGGTCCCGCCCCGCCGCTCACGCCCGATCCGCCTGCCTCGCACTCGCAAGCGCCCTCGGGAGCAGGAGCGCCTCTCTCCCCGGGGCCAACTACGCCCGGGGTGGATCCACGTAGATCGCTCGCTCAGGCGTGACCGGACAGGCCTTCACACACACACCACAGCCCACACACGCCTCCTCCACGATGACGGGCAGGAGACGCTCGAGCTTGATGGCGCGGTCTTTCAACGGACACGCGTCGTAGCAGGCCCGACACAGGGCCGTGCCGTTGTAAGGCCAGCAAAGCTCTTTGTCAATGTGCGCCACTCCCATTCCCGCCTTTTCGGCTGGGACGGGCTGCAGCGCCCCCGAGGGACACACCTCCACGCACTTCATGCACAGGTAGCAGGGGATCTTCTCCACCTCGACCAGGGGAGTGCCCATGTGCACTCCCTTGCCCACCGGGAGAATCCGGATCGAGCGGTAAGGGCACACCTCGGCGCACCTGCCGCAGCGGATGCACCTGGAAAGAAAATCCCTCTCCCGTACCGCCCCCGGCGGGCGCAGTCGGTTCCGGCGTACCGGTCCCGTCCGCCGGTTCGACTGTTCGGCAGCCGGTAGCCCGGCAACCGCGAACAGGCCGGTCCGCAGAAACTCCCGCCGTGTCCACCCGCTACTGGGCTCGCAGCGGCGATCCGTGTGCCCCATCTTCCGCGCTCGATCCGGCTGCTTCAACGAGGTCCTCGAAATTGTAGTAGGCCGCCGAGACTGTGACGACGCCGTCTACCTCCGATACCCGCCGTTCCAGCAGCTTCAACTCATCCTCTGTGCGGCAGTCGAGCACGACGATCAGATTGCCTTTGCCGTCGGACCCGTACACTTCCACCCCGTCGATTGCCGAGAGGGCTTTCCGAACGTCGTCCTCCTCTTCCCGCACCACCGTCACGGCCAGGCCCGCAATTGGCATGAAATCACCCTCTCTTCAGCAGTTTCTGCAGCGACGAATGGCGGGTCGGCTCAAAAATCGAACCGACCCGCCGCAGCCTTTTGCCGACTAGACCACTTCCAGACCGACGATCGTGGGTTTCACCCGCTTGGGACCGGAGACTTTCCGGATTTTCACGGCGCAGATCTTAAATTCCGGTTGTTTCGATCCGGCGTCGAAGGCGTCGATGGTCACGAAATTGATCATCCGCTGCAAGTCCTGATCGTGGAATGGCACCGCCACCACGCCTTCGATTGGCCCCTCCACGACCTTCGCCGGCACCACCACTTTGCCCCGCCGGCTGGCGATTTCCACCATGTCTCCGTTCCGGATGCCGAGCTTCTTGGCGTCTTTCGGATTGATCTCCACGTACGTGTAAGAGAAGCCACGCATCAGCTCCGGCACCCGCCCGGTCATGGTCATCGTGTGCCAGTGCTCGATCACGCGGATGGTGGTGAGGTAGAAGGGATATTCGGCATCCGGGGCCTCCGCCGGACCCTTGTACGGCCTCGCCCAGACCCAGGCGCGTTTGTCCGGATGGCCGTAGAACTGGATGGGTTCCGGTCCCTTCGCGAGGATGTCCATCCCTTTGACGAACCGCTTGACCGTACCGGGATGATCCACCGAGGGTACCGGCCACTGCAAGCCGTCCGGCAGCTTCTTGAGACGCTCATACGGAGCACCCCACAGGTCCATGTCGCGACCCACGGTGCACTTGCGGTACTCGTTCCAAATGTCTTCGGTGCTCTTCAGGTGCTCCACGATCTGGGCGATCACCGGATCCTTCAACTCTTTCGAGAGCCGCAGAGCGAACTCGCGCAGCGCCCAAACCTCCGGTTTTGCCTCGCCCGGCGGCTCAAGCCCCTTGAACGTGTACTGCGAGCGGCGCTCCGAGCACCCGTACACGCCCTCTTTCTCGAACAGAATGGGTGCCGGAAGGACCAGATCGGCCAGCTCCGCCGTGCGGCTCGGATAGGCCTCGAAGACCACTACGAAATTGTCCTTCCTTTCAAAGCCTTTCCGCACTGGTCCAACGTTGGGCAGCGACTGGGCCGGGTTGGTGCACAGCACGATCAGCGCTTTCAGGCGCCCGTCGGCCAGCGCCCGGAACATCTCCACGGTGTGGTAGCCGGGCTTCTTGGGCAGCCGCTCCACCGGGATGTTCCAGATCTTCGCGATCTCCTCCCGGTGCTTCGGGTTGGCCACTTTCCGGTGACCCGGCAGGATGTGGCACAACCCGCCGGCCTCGCGCACGCCGCCGCAGGCGTTCGGCTGACCGGTGAGCGAGAAAGCGTCCGCGCCGATCTTGCCGATCTGCCCGGTGAGCAGGTGCAAGTTATGCACCAGGTTGTTGGCCCACACACCGCGAGTACGCTGGTTCAGGCCCATCGTCCACATGGAGAAAGTGGCGTCGGCTTTGGCGAACCAGCGTGCGGCCTGGCGGATCTTGTCAGCCGGGCACTTCGAGATCTGCTCGGCCTTTTCCGGCGTGAAGTCCTGCAGGAATTGCTTGTACTCCTCGAACGTCATGTTGCGGGGCTTTCCGTCTGGCCCCACAGTCTTGAAGGCAACGAAGTTCTCGACGAAGTGTTTGTCGTAGAGCTCTTCCTCGATGATCACCTGCGCCATGGCGTGCATCACGGCCAGGTCGGTGCCCGGCAGGAACTGCAGGTGCAGGTCGGCGATCCGCGAGGTGGGCGTGATGCGCGGGTCGGCTACGATCACCTTCACCTTGTCGGGGTTCTCCAGCTTGCGAGTCATCACCCGACGGAAAATGATCGGGTGCGCCTCGGACTGGTTCGTGCCGATCAGGAAGAAGCAGGTGGCATGTTCGATGTCCGAATACGAGCCGGACGGCTCGTCGGCGCCGTAGGTGGTCAGGTAGCCGCCCACCGCACTGGCCATGCACAGCCTCGGGTTGCCGTCCACGTTGCTGGTGCCGATCCCCGCGCGGAAGATCTTCTGCGCCAGGTACGTCTCCTCGGTGAGCGCCTGGCCCGAACCGTAGTAGCCCACCGAGTCCGGACCGTACTTCTTGATGGCATTGGCGAATTTCTTGGCCATCAGATCCAGCGCTTTGTCCCAGCTGATGCGCACGAACTTGTTCCCCTTGCGCAGCAGGGGGTACTTGATCCGGTCCGGGTGGTGGTAGATTTTGTATTGCAGAAAGGCCTTCATGCAGATGAAGCCGTAGTTCGTCTTCGCATCGGGCACGCCCTTGACGGCCACTGCCTTGCCGTTCTTGACCCCGATGTAGATGCGACACCCGACGCCGCAGTAGCGGCAGGTCCCCTTCACCCACTTCTCCACGTCCGATTGTCCAGCCGCGGGGGCGGGAAGGGCCAGTTTGATGCCGAGGGTCGAGGCCACCGTGGCCGCCGCCGTGCTCTTCAAGAACTCACGACGGGACACGCTCATGATCCCTACCTCCTTGCCAGAATTCCCTGCTCAACTATCCATCTTCACCCGTGTTCCCTCCAAACGCCCGATCCGGTCCCGACTCAGTGCAGCGGAGAGGGTCTGGTCTTGTAGGTCTTGTGGACCGAAAGGGCGTGGGTGGGGTGGCACGACCAGCAGGTCTTCGCGGTCTTGCCCTCGGGCAGCCGGATCGCGTCGTACTGCTTAGCATGGCATCCACGGCACGTCTCAGGTCCAGGGGATTTCTTGAACGTCTGAAAGTCACCGTGGCATACGAAGCAGCGCACGTTGTCCACCCCGTGCTTGCTCGAGGACCAGTCCTTGTACACGTCGGGAGTCACTTCCATGTGACATTCCCGGCACGTGGTGGCCTCAAGTTCCTCCTTGTTCTCGGGATATCCCGGGTGCTGGTCGGTTTGCTGCAGGGCCGGACCGCTCGTCGCGGGCCCCGGGCCGGTACCGGCGGCGTAGGCGAGCGCCAGGCCACCGGCCACGAGCACAACCAGCCCACTCCACACTCTGCTTCGGGTCATGGCTGTCCTCCTTGGCAGATTGGACACCCTCTAAACGACATCAGAACTTGTAGGTAAGGGTCATCTTGAGCTCCGTCGGGTTCTGCTTGTGCGCGTTGGTGCCATTGATCAAGTAGCAGGCTGCGTCACCAACGGCCAAGTAGCCACCG
>CAYXFI010000158.1:0-8396 GCA_964464205.1 uncultured Cytophagia bacterium | reverse complement strand
CGCCGCCGCGCGGAGCGGGGCGTAGGTCCGGCAGGAGCCGGACCCTCCACGGCGCGCACCTCGGCTTCTGAAACGCAGTAGGTTTGCGCCGGATCCGATGCACGCGGGTGAAAGGAAAGAAGCCTGGAGGGACGCGCTCCCGCGCGTCCTCGGCCGCCGGGGACCATCTGGTGAGGCCGGGCCCGGCGTACCGCTTGGCGCTCCGCGGCGCGGGGCGCAGGTCCGGATCCACGCGAAGGCGCCGCATGCGGGTTCGGAGGGACGCGCTCTTGCGCGTCCGGGTGAATGGCGGCAGGACGCGATGAAAACCATCTAGATTTGAAGAACGCGCGTTGCGCCAACCTCAATATGTCTCCGGACGTATTTCTCGACCATTTTGGACCCCATCGAAAATTGGTCGTGACTATTTCCCGATGCGGTTGAATATGGTTACAAATGTCGGCGACGTCAGGCGTACGCTTCCGAGGACGAAACGGTTGGTGCTGGGACCGCCCACAGCGTCGGGAGGCAGAGCAGGGGACTGGCCAACAGTCTGGTTGCACCGGAAGAAGCCGGAGCCGATGAGGGGGCCTTCGCGGGGAGAGCGGCTCTGTTACCGAGGATGTCGGTCCCTGCCGTGTCGTATCTGGGCAGTGACCCCGGGGGCACGCCCGACTCCGAAAAGCCCGTCGTCCCTTCACCACGACAACTGCCACGCGCGGACGTTGTAGCGAGATCCCTCGCACTCCGGTTTCCGGGGGAATTGCCGAAGAACTCCCTCAGAGGTGCCCCGGGATTGGATCGGCTACCCGCTGGGACTGAGTTGGGGCGCAGTGGTGGGGTTTCGCGGTGCGAGCTGACGCTGCGTTGAAGGGTTAGCAGGGCAATCGACAGCAGTGTCCGCAATCAGATGCCCACGCGAACCTCCGGGTGTGTACGCGAACCGCGGTTCCCTGGGAAGCGAAGGTCTGGCGGTTGGAACAAGCACGATGACAAACAAGTTCGCTTGGGGCGACCTCCTCAGGGTGGAGGGCGCCCATCGGGGCCGCGCAGGTCGAACAAAACCATGAGGTAAGACGAATTTTCCCGTTCACTGGTCAAAATCTGACCATTCGGTACGGGGGTAAAGATGAGAGGCCCAGCCTCGGGATGGGGGAGGACTTAGTTGAGCCGCAGTTCCTGGACGGGCCGATAGCGAGGTTACCACCTCAAGAAAATCAAGAACTTGCGTCAGTGTGGCGGTGAGGGCATAGGGATTCCCCTGGCCACGTCCGCTGGGCACGCTGTGCGCCTACCGGACCACCCTTCCTCCTTTCCCAATTCCGCGCGTTCCCCTACGACCGCGCAACCCGTGCTTTTTCACTGTGTTGTCGAATGTAGAACCTGGCCCACCGCTGGGGTGAGCCCGGCTCCTCCGCTCAGGGGGAAGAGGCCCTGCTGGGTAAAGAAACCCCCTCGGTAAGCCGATGATAAGAAATGCGTGTTGGTAGGCAGGCTCGGAGCCGTGGCACAGTCGTTGCTCAAAGCCGATGGGAAGTTCCCGGTGTACCCGTCCGGTCTCGGGCGCCCCTGCGGGAGCGTCCGGTTCACGTACCCCACACTTGCGCGCGGATCGACGGGTGTGCGGTGAAGAGCTGGATTCCCAAACTGTAATCCCTGCGGGGGAGAGGGGGCGCAGGAACAGAAGTGGATCTGTCGAAAGGTCTCAGTTGGACTCAGTTGACACTCGAGTGTTCGAAATCCCGGAGGGGCCTCACTGCGGCGCCAGGAAGGCGCGAATGGGGCTGGGCAGGAGAAATAGATTGGAGCGCGATCCATGGGTGAAGTGATAGCCGTAGCAAGCCAGAAAGGCGGCGTGGGGAAAACCACGACCGTGGTGAACCTCGGAGCGAGCCTCGCCGCTCTTGGCAGGCGCGTACTGATCGTGGACGTGGATCCCCAGGGTAGCGTCGCCACCAGCTTCGGCATGAGCCGCTACGACGTGCGGGCGGGTATCCTGGAGGTGTTCACGCAGGACCTTCCGATCCAGGAGGCCATTCACAAGACGGAGATTGAGGGATTGGACATTGTGCCTTCCAACGTCTGGTCCGACGAGGAGGAGAAGCGAAACTTGATGGGCGCAGCGGCTGAGTCCAAGCTTCGTCAGGCGCTTGAGCCGGTGCGCGACGCCTACGATTTCATCCTGATCGACTGCCCGCCGAACCTGGGCAATCTCACGTTCAACGCCCTGATTGCAGCGGATTCGGTGCTGGTACCCGTCCAATGCGAATACTACGCCCTGAAGGCGCTGGGTCGCTTCATCAAAGTCATCCGTGCGATCAAGGCGCAGCACAATCCCGGCTTGCGGTACAGGGGGTTCTTGCTCACGATGGTCGACATGCGCAACAACCTGACCCGCCGGGTGATTGAGAAGATCCGGTACACGTTGCAGGACCTGGTGCTCGACACGACGATCCCACGGAACGTCCGCCTCGCCGAGGTACCCTACTACGGCAAACCGACGCTTTTGTTTGACCCGTCGGCGAAGGGAGCGGCTGCATACATGCGTCTGGCAAAAGAGCTGCTGTACGGGTCTGAGGGGGCATCGCGGGAAGAGGCGGAGACAACGGAGGAAGTGAAAGCCGAGTCCAAGGTGGCCTGATCCTGCTGGGTCAACCGGGAGCGCGGCTGAGAAGAACATGGAGGTTTCTTCATGAGGAGGCAGGAAGCTGGGTGTGCGGGGAGAAATGCGTTCCGACTGGTAGTGCTGATCGTCCTGATTGCTCTCACTTCGTTTTCCACCGTGAGCTTTTCCTACAAGCTTTGCGCGGATGATCCGCCGGAGGTACGGGCCGCTCGTCTCGAGGAAGCCATCCGAGACCTGCGAGCGACGCTGGACGTCGATGCGACGCGGCAATACAACATTCGCCGCATTGTGACGATCATTGACCGCTACAACCCCGATCTTCCGCCGGAGACCAAGGAGCGGATGGCCAGCACGATCTACGAGATGAGCCTGAAGTACAGCAACCTGAGCGTCGATCTGATCTGTGCGACCATCACCCACGAGAGCGGCTGGAAACCGGATGCGGTGTCCAGCGCGGGCGCAATGGGCCTGATGCAAATCATGCCGCCCACCGGCTCCTACCTGGCCTACTCCGAAGGCGTGGAATGGACGAGCCCCGAGGACGTGCTCTTCGACCCGATCTACAGCATCAAACTGGGGTGCCGTTATCTGTCCGGGCTGGTCGAACTGTACGGAATCGACGGGGGCTTAGCGGCCTACAATTCTGGGGCGAAGAGGGCGGCGGTCTGGTTGGCCAGCAACAAAGACGATCGCCTCCTGTTGGAGGAGACTCGGAACTACGTTCCGTCCATTCTCGGGCTCCTCAAGCAGTTCAAGAGCGAAGACGGACTGATGTAGCCTGTCGAGGCCGAGGGCGAGGGAAGAACAGGGGTTGAAGATGGCGGAAAAGGAACCGGTGCAGAACGGCGAATTCGAGCGCGAGCTGATCCGCCGTTTCTACAACGCCCGGAGCTATTTTTTCCTCTGCTTCAGCGAACATCTGCGCGACGAAGTCCCGCCGGAGAAGCCTGGGGCTGAGGAAGACTACGCGCTGGTGGCTGCGCTGCTGGACAGGCTTCAGTCCAGCGAGGACCCGCGCGCTGAGCTCGAGAAACTGGCCAGCTATCCCTCATTCGCCCAGTACCTCCGCGTGCTGGACGAGCGCGTCCAGCAGCTCAAGACCGCCGCCATGACCCCCGAGGAACTGAAGGAGGCCATTGAGGAGACGGCCAAACAATTCCTGGACGCTGTTCTTCAGGCCCTTCGCTCCGACGAGGGGCGTATTGCCCTGGCCGGGTATCTGGGGATTGAGCTGGAGGCCGGAAAGGTATTCGCAGCCCCGGATGTTGACTTCGTCGAGAGCAGACTTGCCCCCCAAGCTCCCTCGGGCGAGGCGTACGAAGAAGAGGAATTCCTGCTCAGTCACTTTCGATCGATCGTCGAGCGGGAGCTTGGCCAGGTCGAGGATCAGCAGGGCGAAGAGAAAACGCTGCGAGACCTCGAGCGGATTTTCTACAGCGTGCGCGACGCCGCCATGATCCACGGCGAAGAGGAAGTAGAGACATTGTGTTTCAAGACGGCGGGGTTGATCCGGCGGGCTCGGAGTGGGAATGCGCCGGTCGAAAAGGTGATCGACCTGGCCGAACAGGTGCGCCACTTCGTGGAAAGTTACGTTTCGGGAAAGAACCGGGACGAAGAGGAACTGCGCGTGCTCATCGGAGTGCTGCAGGATGCGCTCGAGGGGCACTACCCGGAGTTCCCGCAGCTAGAGCTCGAGCAAGTACCGCCCGAGGACGGCTCAGAGTCTCCTGAGAAAGAACCGCCTGAGGAATCGGAACCCGCGAGCCAATCGCAGGAGGGCGAAGAGCCAGCGCCCGGCGGCCCGGAAGAGGCGGCCAAGGTGGCTGGTGAGGAAATCGGTCTGGAGGAGATGCAGGGGTCCAGAAGTGACCAGCAAGAGGCCGAGTCCGGCCTGACAGAGGACGATCTGGACTTCGCCGGTCTCATTGGGATCGACGAATTGCTGCAGCTCGAGGAAGCTGAGGCTGGCGCGGGAAGCGCCGAAGGGGTTGGACCACAGGAGACCCAACCGGGAGCGTTGGCCGAAAGGGCTTCACGGGAGCCGAACGTGGCGGGGCGCGAGGATGCCACGGAAGAGTCGGAGATTCCTTTCAAGCTCCCCGGTGAGGACGACGAGGAGCTCCGCGAGCTCATCCGGGAGGTGAAGGAGCACGCGTGGAGAGCGACGGCCGAAGAATCCCCGGACAACGGCTCGGTGCCGAAAGGGGAAGCGGTCGAAGTGGGGGCTGAAACCACGCAGGAAAAGGAGAGAGAAAGCCCCGAGCCCGGTCGATCCCCGTACGGGGAGTTCCAGACGGACGCGGATCTGTACCTCGGCGTTCTTGAGAACGCGCTTGCGGCACTGAGAGCGGATCCCGGTCGAACCTCGGCCCTGGAAGACATTGACCTCGCGGCTCAGTCCCTCAAAGGGTTGCTGGGGAAGCTGGGCGACAGCAAACTGTGGGTGGTGGCCTCGAGTCTCGGTGCAGCGGCGGCGCGCGCTGCCCGGTCGGGAGCCAATGTGGACACGAAGTTTCTGAGCGCGGCCGAGCAGGCTGTGCGACTGCTGCGTTCGGGACCTGGGGACCTGCTGGACGGTGAGTTCCGCGAAGCCTTGGAAGTGTTGTCACGCTGGGAGCCCGAGGCTGGAGCGGGTGTGGAGGACTCGGGCGGATCCAGTGTGAAAGACACCATGCGCGCCGAGACGTCACCGGACACAGAAGAAGCTGCGGCCGACTACGAGCGTCCCCGCTTCCGCCTCCGTGGCCGGAGGAGCGTGGAGCACTGAGGGCGGGGGAGAAGTTAGGCGCGGTTGTGAAGCGTGGGCAGGTCGCAGGTCTACTGAGCGGGATGTCTGGTCGACGCCGTCCGTTTTGGGTTCGCGGCGTGCGAATAGTCTTTCGCGTAGGGCAGCTACGCGGTGCTTCCCGCTCCGGTGACGAACGGGCGCGGCCCGAAAGTGCAATCGGGACGCAATCCCGCTGGCTGGGAAAGCCTGCGGATCGAAGATATCGGAGGCCAGAATGGAGAGCATTATCCGGGAGGCCCTGAAGTCCGGTTCCCCCCGGGAATCGTCCGCTCCTCGCAAACGCGCGGGCGCAGGCGCGCAGGAAGTGGAAGACCGTGAACTGCAGAAGATCCTGAACCAGTGCCGGACCCGCATTCGGGTCGTGGGGGCGGGCGGCGCCGGCAACAACACCCTGTCGCGTCTCGCCGAGGTGGGCGTGAAAGGCCTGGAAAGCGTCGCGGTGAACACCGACGCCCAGGATCTTTTGGCTGCGCGAGCCGACCGGAAGATTTTGATTGGGCGGAAAATCACGGGCGGGCTGGGGGCAGGAAGTGATCCCCGGATCGGCGAGGAGGCGGCCAGGGAATCCGTGGATGAGCTGCGCAAAGCGCTGGAAGGCAGCGACATGGTGTTCGTCACCTGCGGCCTCGGCGGCGGCACGGGAACCGGCTCCGCCCCCGTCATCGCGGAGGTGGCACGCTCCTGCCAGGCTCTCACGATCGCTGTGGTGACTCTGCCCTTCACGGAGGAAGGTGTGGTTCGCTGGGAGAACGCCCGGCGGGGCCTGGAGAAGCTCAAGAAAAACGCGGACACGGTTATCGTGATTCAGAACGACCGGTTGTTGGACATCGTGCCGGACCTGCCCCTGAGTGCGGCTTTCAAGGTGGCGGACGAAATCCTGGTGAACGCGGTCCGGGGGATCACGGAACTGGTCACCGAGAAGGGATTAGTGAACCTCGATTTTGCCGATGTCCGCGCGGTGATGCAACAGGGTGGTACGGCCATGATCGGGTTGGGCGAGAGCAGCGGCGAGAACCGCGCGGCAGAGGCTGTGGAGAAAGCACTGCGGAATCCGCTGCTCGACGTGGACATCACCGGGGCCACGAGTGCTCTGGTGAACGTGACGGGCGGGCCCGACATGACGCTGAAAGAGGCCAAGCAGGTGATGCAGGCGGTCGCCGACAAGCTTGACCCGAACGCGCACATCATTTGGGGAGCGCGCGTGGAGGAATCGCTCGGCAAGGCCATCCGCGTGATGGTGATCGCCACGGGGCTGAAAAGCCAGGGACGCTCGCCCGAAGAGGTGGAACAGGCCCTCAAAGAGATCGAGCTCTCCGCGCTGGCCCAGTTCGACGTGAAGGAACCTCTCCTCGTCGAGGAACCACCGGAACAGGAAGAGCCAGACGAAGATCGCAGAGCGGCGCATGTGTTCGACGAGATCTTCGAGGAAGAAAGCCGCGGGGACGTGGAGGTGCTACGGCAGGCGGTGGCCAAACTGGACGTGGGCGTGAACGAAGCCTCGCTGTTGCGGAGCGTGCGGAACGCCTGCGTGAGTTTGCAGAATACCGCCGACCTGTTCGGTGAAGAGGATATCGGCAAGCTCTGTCGGGCCACCATCGAGGCGGTCGACGCCGCGCTGGAAGGTCGCTATTCGTTTTCCCACAGCCTTGTGAGGCTGTTTCAGGAGATTCCGGAGGTCATTGCTGCGGCCGCCGCCAACGAAAGCGGGGCGCGCAAGCAGGTTCGTATGCTCACGCGCAAGATTGAGGGATTTCTGGAGGTCATCCGCGATGCGGAGTCTCAGGGGGGCGGCAACGGCCACGAACCCTCTGGGACGGAGGGAACCGATGAAACTGAGGAGATACCGGAACCTCCGCCCGAGTACGGCAGCGAGGAGGAAGCGGTTCAATACATCAAGCAACTGTTCGACAGGGGCGATGCTGACGAGAGTTGAAACGGCCAAATCCCCTGGAGACTCGAGGCAGCGGAGTAACTGAAGATTGTCGCCAGCCTGCCGATCCTGGAGATAGAGGCAGAACTGGGCTGATTCTCGCGTCGATGCGGCCGGTTCCGATAGAGACCAACGAGGTGATGGTTGATGGTCTACGAGACGGACAACGAACAAGTTCAGGCTTACGATATCCCGTTCATCGACCAAGAGCACGTGCGCGAGCTTGTGGAGAAGGCATCGAAGGATCCGGATCAGGAGCTGCGGGTCCACTTCGTTCGCGCGGTGTTCGCCAATTTGGATGAGATCTTGCATGCCCTGGCGGATCGTTCGGCGTCGCGGCGCGAACGGCTCGAGCGACTGTGCGCGGCGGCCCAGGCCATCGAAGACCTCGCGATGATTCACGGGTATGAGGGCATTGAGACCATTGCCCACAACGTGCAGATGGCTCTGGCAGCCGTGGACAAACGCAAGAGCGAGGAGCTGCCCGAGCGACTGGTGGTGAAGATCCGGATGGCTGTCGAGGCTATCCAGAAGATCCTGGAGCTGTCCGACGACATTAGCGAAAGAATGCTGGTGGACAGTACCACCAGTGAGATCACCGATCTGGGTCAGGTGCGGTCGGTGGCGAAGGCTCGGGACGAAGAGGATTCAGCCGAGGCACCAGCTCAGCCGGAGACCGTGGAAGCTCCGGAGCGGGAGCAGGCGCTCGAGCCGGAAGCCACCTGGGATGCAGGAGTGGGCGACGAAGAGCCGGAGCTTTCCATCGCCGAGGAAGAACAGCGAGACGCGGATGCGGCGGAAGAAGCCGACACGGAATTCCCGGCGGAGTTCTTCGGGCTTGAGACGGAGGAGGAAGCTGCCCCAGAGGAGCCCCACGGGGAGGAGGGCAGCCTGTTCGACATTCGGGAAGCCAGTGAACTGATGGAACTGATGGAGGATGAGGAGACGGAGGAAAGCGCTCCTGCCGAGCAACTGGAGGCGGTGAACCTTCCCTCGGACTCCGAGGGATTGGACGCGAAAAGCATCGATGAACTCTTCGCCGACGTTCTGGCCGATGAGATCGGCGAGGTTGT
>CAYXFI010000157.1:0-8429 GCA_964464205.1 uncultured Cytophagia bacterium | reverse complement strand
CGCCCGATTCGTGTCGCAAGGTTAACAAAATTGGGGGTCATTGTCAAGGGATGCGCTCAGTTCGATCCCTCCTTTCTTCGCCGGGACGGGTCGAGCGTTTTCAGATCTCGGCAGATTTGTGAAAGAGTTTGACCAACTGCGAAGACGGATCGAATGCGGGGAAACTAGCAGAAAAACGAGCTGGCGGAAGAGAGCAGCTATGGATGGGCTGGGAGGGGCCGCAGAGCCAGCCGCCGGAGTGCCCGCCGCGGCCCAACCGCCTGCAGGACTTGCAATCCTCAGATCATGCCGCGGGAACGGAGGAGCTCAGCGATGAGAATGGTACCGCCTGCGGCGCCCCGGACGGTATTGTGCACCAGCGCCACGAAGCGAACGTCCAGAACGGGGCACCGCCGCAGTCTGCCCACGGTCACCACCATCCCGCAGCCGCGCTCTCGGTCGAGGTAGGGCTGGGGCCGAGCGGGTTCGTCGGTGAGCACCACTGGCCTTGCCGGGGCGGAGGGGAGATCCAGCCCGGTCAGGGGGGAAGTGTAAGCCTCGATTGCCGCCCGAACCTCTTGGACCGACGGATGTCCCCGGAGCTCGACAGAGATCGACAGCAGGTGGCCGTCCCGGGTAGGGACCCGGTTGCACTGAGCGCTAATCCTGAGGTCGACCGGCTCGACGGTTGCCTCGTGCAGGCGTCCGAAGATCTTCCGCGGTTCGTTCTCCACTTTCTCCTCTTCCCCGGAGATTTCCGGCAGGACGTTGTCCAACACGTCCAGCGAAGGGACGCCAGGGTAGCCCGCGCCCGATAGTGCCTGCAGGCTAGTCACCATCACCCCTTCCAGGCCGAACCGTCGGCGCAGCGGTTCCAAAGCCAGGCACAGCCCGATCGTCGTGCAGTTCGGGTTCGTGACGATGGCTCCCCCGTACTTCTTCTGCTGGAGAGGTACCAGCTCCAGATGGTCCGGGTTGATCTCGGGGACGACGAGCGGTACGTGTGGATCCCAGCGGTGGCTCCTGGCGTTGCTCACCACCATTTTCTCGGCTTCCCGGAAAGCTATTTCCAGCTGGTCCGCGGCGCGGGCATCCAGCGCGCTGAAGACCAGGGTCGGTTCCACTGCTCCCGGGTCCGTGGGCAGTACCTCGAGTTCGGCAATCTCCGCCGGTGGAGCACCCGGCAGAATCCAGCGGACTGCTTCGCCGTAGCTCTTTCCGGCGGAACGTTCGGAGCCGGTTACCGCGACGACCCGAAACCACGGGTGGTTCGCGAGGAGCTGAACGAAACGCTGGCCCACTGCCCCCGTGGCCCCGAGGACGGCCACGCTCGTGCGGTCGCTCATCGGCTTGCCTCCTGGCTGACCTGCTGCATGGCCGGTTGCAGCTCGGGTGTGATGTGGTTGTCCGCGTCGATCTCGAAAAAGCGCCGGTGCAGGCGGGAGATCACCACCGGGAGGTCATCCTCGTCGATGACGAAGCTGAGGTTGATCTCCGATCCCCCCTGGGACACCATCGAGACCTTGACGTCGGACAGATCCTGAAAGATCTGCCCCACGATGCCCGGCGTCTCCTTCAGCTTCTCGCCCACCACGCACACTACCGCCTGACGCGGTTTGACGGTGATGTTGCCGTAGCGCTCGAGTTCTTGCACCACCAGCGGCAGGCGGCTGGCGTCGTGAATGGCGACGGCCACCGACACCTCCGAGGTCGCCACCAGGTCCGCCGACACGCGGTAGCGGTCGAAAATCTCGAAGATCTGTTTCAGGAACCCGTGGGCCTTGAACATCCGGGTGGACACGAGGTGGACCAGGGTCATGCCCTCTTTGTACGCGATGCTCTTCACCCTCTGGCCATTGGGGGGTGCCTCCGCTAGGATCAGAGTTCCTTCCCCCTCCGGCTTCCGGGTGTTTCGCACGCGCACGGGGATCCCTCGTTCCACAGCTGGCACCAACGTCTTCGGGTGCAGCACCCTCGCCCCGAAGAAGGCTAACTCCGCCGCTTCGTTGAAACTCATCACCGGGATGTTGCGGGCGTGTGGGATCAGGTAGGGATCCGCGGTCATGATGCCGTCCACGTCCGTCCAGATCTGGATCTCGTCCGCCTCCAGCGCTGCTCCGATGAGCGAAGCCGTGTAGTCGGAGCCGCCACGACCGAGCGTAGTGACCACTCCGGACTTGGAACGCGCGATGTAGCCCTGGGTGAGAGGGATGATCCCCTTTTCCAGCAGGGGGAGGAGCCGCTGCCTACATCGTTCGCAGGTCTCCTCGAGCAGAGGCTCGGCGTGGGTGTGCTGCTCGTCGGTGACGATGAGCTCGCGCGCGTCCACCCATTCCACCGGGAGCCCGGCTTGGTTGAACACCGCGGCCAGGATCTTGGTGGAGAGGATTTCGCCGAGCCCCAACACGCGATCCTGCACGGTGAGGGAAAAGTCCGCGAGCACCGACATGCTGCGGGCCATTTCCTCCAGGCTGCGGAACGTTTGGTCGCAGAAGGCGGTCACTTGCTTCTTCGCTTCGCCGTTCTCCAGCAACTGGCCGATGATCTCGAAGTGATGCCCCCGCAGAGCCGAGATGACGGCCAGACTCTCTTCGAGTTTTCCCTGAGCGGCCGATTCGCCCACGGCGGCCAGACGGTCGGTGGTCTTGCCCATCGCCGAGAAGACCAGTACGAGGGGCTGGCTGGCCTGACGCCGCACGATTTCCATCACAGACCGGATGCTTTCGGCATCGCCCACCGAAGTTCCTCCGAATTTCAGGACGCGCATCGCTGCCTCCGTTCCAGGAATTCGCGCACGAGGCGGTTCAGTTGATCGTACTCGACCAGAAAAGCATCGTGACCGTAGATCGAATGCAGCTCGTCGTAGAGGGTTCTTTTGCCGAGCCGCTGGAGCATCCGCACGGTCGACTTCAGCTCGTGCGGGTAGTACAGCACGTCGCTGTCGATGCCGATGACCAACACCTCCGCCTGGATTCGGTCGAGGGCTTCCTCCAGGCAGGAGTAGCCGCGCGCGACGTCGTGCAGGTCCATCGCCTCGGTCAGGTACACATAGGTGCGGGCATCGAAGCGTTTGACGAGTTTCTGACCCTGGTAGTGCAGGTAGCTCTCCACCTGAAACCAGTTATCGAATTCGAGTTCGCGATCGGGTTCCGGCCGCACCCGGTCACGGGCGAAGCGCTGCCAGAACTGCCTGTCGCTGCGGTAAGAGATCATGGCGATCATGCGGGCCAGCTCCAGCCCGGCGGCTGGACCGCCATCCCGATACCGGCCATTCTGCCAAGCCGGGTCATTGAAAATGGCCTGGCGCGCCACTTCGTTGAGGGCGATCATCCAGGGCGAACCCTGAACCGTACCGGCGATGGGTATGGCGGCTTCGATGAAGTCCGGGTAGTCCACGAGCCACTGCCAGGTGATCATGCCGCCCAGCGAACCCCCGAGCACGAGCCGGAGGCGTTTGACGCCGAGGGCATCCAGCAGCAGTCGCTGGGCTTTCACCATGTCCCGGGTCGTGACGGGTGGGAAGTCCATCCCGTACACGTCCCCGGTCTCCGGGTTGATGCTGCTGGGTCCGGTAGTACCGTAGCAGCTCCCGAGCAAATTGGCGCAGACGATGAAGTACCGGTTCGGATCGAGCGCCTTGCCCGGCCCAATGAGGCCATCCCACCAGCCAGGCCGATCCTCTTCGGGGGAATTGTAGAATGCGGCGTGAGCGCTCCCCGTGAGCGCGTGCACCACGTAGATGGCGTTGTCTCCGGAGGCATTCAACTGGCCGTACGTCTCGTAGGCCACCTCGAGGTGCGTCAGCTCCCGTCCGCACTCGAAGCGGAAGGGGCGCTCGGGAGTCGCAATGCGGATCCTCCGCGTCTCGACGATGGTTTTGGTTCCCTCGCTCATGCCTTGTCGATCGCCTGCTCCAGGTCTTCCAGGATGTCGTCGATGTGCTCCAGACCCACCGAAAGGCGGATGAGATCCTCGGTCACGCCCGTGCTGAGCTGTTCCTCCCGGGTCAATTGCTGGTGCGTGGTAGTGGCGGGGTGGATGATCAGGGTGCGGGCGTCGCCGATGTTTGCCAGAAGCGAAATCAGCTTCACGTTGTCGACGACGCGCCGCGACTGTTCCTTGCCGCCCTTCATCCCGAAGGTGACGATAGCGCCAAAGCCGCGCTGCAACACCCGCTGGGCGATCGGGTAGGTGGGGTGCTCGGGCAGGCCCGGGTAGCTCACCCAGGCTACTTTCGGGTGTTCGCGCAGATAGTTGGCCACGGCCATGGCGTTTTCGCAGTGACGCTGCATCCGGAGTGGCAGGGTTTCCAGCCCCTGCAGGAACAGGAATGCGTTGAAGGGACTGAGGGCTGGACCAAGGTCGCGTAGGCACTCAACCCTGGCTTTCACGATGAAGGCAATGTTGCCGAAGGGACTGCCGGGACCGAAGGCTTCCCAGAAGCGGAGCCCGTGGTACCCTTCGCTCGGCTCTGTGAACGAAGGAAATCGGCCGTTGTCCCACGGAAACTTGCCGGAATCTACGATCACTCCGCCGATTGAGGTGCCATGACCGCCAATGAACTTGGTGGCCGAGTGGTACACGATGTCGGCCCCGAGATCGATGGGACGGCACAGGTAGGGGGTGGCCACGGTGTTGTCCACCACGAGCGGCACGCCGTACCCGTGGGCAACCTCGGCTAAGGCCGGGATGTCCGCCACGTCGCCGCGCGGATTGCCAATGGTCTCCACGTGTATCGCCTTCGTCCTGTCGGTGATGGCTTTCGCGAAATTCCCCGGTGTGGGATCTCCCACAAATTTCGCCTGAATTCCAAATCGCTTGAGCGTCACTTTGAGCAAATTGTAGGTGCCGCCGTAGATCTTGGAGGAGGAGAGGATCTCGTCCCCCGCGGCGGCGAGGGTAGTGAAGATCAGCGTGGCGGCGGCCTGCCCGGAGGACGTGGCCAGGGCGGCCACGCCGCCCTCGAGCATGGCAACACGCTTTTCAAACACGTCGTTCGTGGGGTTCATGATGCGCGTGTAGATGTTTCCGAACTCTTTGAGGTCGAACAACCGCGCGGCGTGTTCCGTGTCCCGGAAGAGGTAGGACGTAGTCTGGTAGATCGGTACGGCACGGGAGAGGGTGTCGGAATCGACCTTGTGCCCTCCGTGGAGGCAGATGGTTTCGAAACGGAGCTTACGTTCCACTTCTTTCTCCTTCCGCAAGGTTCGTTCTCTCATGCCATACGATGTCAGGCGTGCGCCCTAGCAATGAAAAAGCCCCTTCCCGTTGCTGGGAAGGGGCTCTCGAGGTCGTATGTCTCTTGGTGCGCTACATGGGTGGTGCCCCTCCCCAGCGGCAGGGGGTGCGCAAAATGTACATTCGCATGAGAAGGCCGGAGATTTCTAGGCAGGTGTAATCCATGAGGCTCCGCCGTTCGCTGAAAGTGAGTCGCCTAATTTTGGGAGCGAATCTACGATGATCTCCTGACAAATGCAAGGATTTCTGTCCGCGCATCAAGGACAGAAAGGGGATGGCCGAGAGATCCCTCTCTCCCCCCCACCCTGCGAAGGGCATAAGTAGGCTTTCTCGGCCGGCCCTTCGTGAGCGCTGGCGGAGTTGGACGCGAGGTTTGGCGTCAGGTGAGTTGGGGGGCTACGGCGGTCTCCACCCGGAAAGCCAGCGTGCGCTGGAACATCTCCTCGAACAGCTCGCGCTTTTCCATCGCGCCCTCGATGTCGCGGTCGCAATTGCTGCGCGACACGAGCACGCAGGTGATGGTCTCGGGCTCGATGTCCACCATTAAGCGGTGGATGAGTTGCTCGTTGCTCTTGTCCAGCCCGTCGGCGATTCGCAGCATGGAAACCAGCCGCTTGACGATATCCTGGTCCGTCTTCGTCAGCGCTGCGAAACGACGGTGTGACTCGTCCGGACCACCGCGGCGATGGTAGCGTACCAGGTTCATGATGATCGCCAGATCACGATTGCTGAATAGGGAGAGGTTGCTCTGGCGGATCAAGTAGACGGAGTGTTTGTGGTGTTTGGTGCCGCTGATGGTCCAGCCGATGTCGTGGAGCAGCGCAGCCGCCTCGAGCAAAAGCTTCTCGCCCTCGCCCATGGTGTGCAACGGACGCAGGCCGTCGAACAACTGGCCTGCCAATTTCTGCACCTGGATGTGGTGCTCCGGCCGCCAGTTGTGCTGCAACATCACCATCTTGGCCTGGGCCAGCTTCTGCTCGTACGTGGCAAATCGCGATTGGTAAGCCATTTCCTCCTCACTCCAACAATGTCCCGTGCCGAATCCCAAACGTACTTACCAACAACGACTGGGAACCAAAAGCCCGCAGGGCTTCCGCGAAAATGGCGGTTCCCACCGGCAGGACGTCTCCGCGCAGAGCGGGCACACCCGGAAGATGCGTGCGTTCCGCCCTGCACATCTTCGACAACTTTTCGGTCCAACCTTCGATGGCGCGGTGCGAGATTTCTAGGCCGTGGATCCGCTCTGGGACGTAGCGGTCCAGCCCCAGCTCTAACATGGCCAGTGTCGTGATAGTGCCGCCCACACCGATCACACTCTTGGGGCTTCCGGGAACCTGCACCCGGACGCGCTGGA
Source organism: uncultured Cytophagia bacterium (assembly GCA_964464205.1). Lineage (GTDB taxonomy): Bacteria > Zhuqueibacterota > Zhuqueibacteria > Oleimicrobiales > Geothermoviventaceae > Zestofontihabitans. The sequence continues at coordinate 1,858 of CAYXFI010000157.1, read as the reverse complement.
ATGCTTCCCGGATGTGGCTTCGTACGCTCTGCCATTCCTCCGCTGAAAAAGGATCGGTGTGGAGAAAACGTTCGCTGAGACGTACCGAGCCGATGTCGAGGCTCGTCCAAAACTCCGGTCTACTCTTGCCGTAAGTCAGCTCGGTGCTTCCACCGCCCACATCGATCACCAGGCAGGGCGTGTCGGCCGATGGGTGCCCAGCCCGTGCACCTCGAAATGCTGCTTCTGCCTCCTCCCGGCCGGAGAGGACTCGTACCTCCAGATTTGTCTTCGATTTGATCTCTTCCCTGAGTGCGCTGAAGTTCCCCGCATCCCGCGCAGCGCTTGTGGCCACAATCACAATCCGCCTGGCCCCTCTGGCCCGGCATTCCTCGACGAAACGGCGTACCGCCTCTGCAGTACGAGACACCGCTTCGGGCTTCAGCAGACCCGCTTGCTGGACCCCCTCGCCCAGACGAGTAAGGGCCTCATCTTCCCACAGCACCTTCAGGTGCTTCCGTTCCCCCCGCCCTTCGACCTCCGCGAGCAGGACCAGAACGGAATTGGTCCCGACGTCTATGGCCGCTTCGAGCAATGTTCTCCGAACTAGACAGTGTGGGTTCCCCGTGCGTGATTGAGACTACGAGGCAGCCCCCGTACCTCAACACACGCGAGTCTTCACAACGAACCTGTTGGTGACCGCGGCAGGAAAGCACAGGTTGTGACGCTCAGCACATCGGAATCTAACTCACGGCGGGGCAAAATGCAAGAAAAAACATCCGGCGTTTCGAGAAGTTTCGACGCACTGTCCCCACCTTCGACCGCCGACTTCGCCGCAATCACGGCCCCAGCGAAGGCGCTCGGCTGCCCACCGGTGCGCGTGGGCTGGGCTGAGAGAAGAGGGCTCTGGACCAAGTCACGTCACCCGCGCCGTGAAAACGGGGATCCCCCGACAAAGGTGTCCTCCGTCTGCGTCCCTTTTGCCGACGGCTGCAAGGTCACCTGCAAAACAGGGTCGGCTATTCGTGCTGGGGGTGAAGTTGTGACCTCCAGGCTGCGCCATTGAATCTCCGGCCCCGAAAGCCCTGTGCCCCGCGGCGGAACGAATTGTGACCCTACGTGGCTGGACGGATGGATCGCTGTCGGAGACCCGCGAGAAGCACCGGCCCAGAGAGGTGGCCGGACGCGAGCTTGTACTCGTGCGACGCTGCGGTGAGAACCGCATCCTTCCGGAAAGTCTCGTCTCGCCCGACAGAAGCGGGCGGGAGAACGTCGGGATGTACCCGGGGCAACGGTAGCGGCCGCCCCGCAGCTCCTCCGGGCCGACCGTTGGCTCTTCATTTCAGCACGATCACCTTCCTCAAGTGGACCTCTGTGCCCGCCGCTCGCCCAATCAGCAATCGGCAAATGTAGATCCCGCTGGGTAACGGATTGCCCCGCGCGTCTCTCCCGTCCCACAGGATCCGGTACTCGCCGGGCTCCCGTTTGCCTCTCTCGAGCACCGCAACTTCCCGTCCGGACGCATCGAAAATGGCGAGTTGTACCTGCGAGCTTTCTCGAATTCGGTAGAGGATGGTCGTCTTCATGCTGAACGCGTTTGCATAGTTTTGGACGAGTTCGTGGGTTTCCGGCAGATTGGACGTCTCGGTCGACACTGCAGTCCGGGTGCCGATGGCGAACCAGTAGGGTCGCATCCCCTCGCGCACGTACAACTGGGGTTGCCGCGCTGGCTGACGCGATCCGCTGCAAGAAAGCCGGGTGCTGAACGGCCTGGGCTCCGTCCCGATCCGAAGCTGCGGCTTCTCCTGCCTCGGTGGCGACCGGCGATCGGGTCTGTGTGGCGATCCGGCTCGCCGCCCCCAAAAACCGCGGCGGCGCA
>CAYXFI010000156.1:0-8465 GCA_964464205.1 uncultured Cytophagia bacterium | reverse complement strand
AACCGAACCCTGGTCCGGGCTGCCGTTCGCTGCGGTACTGCGGAAGGCAGTTGGCTAGATGAATCCCCGGCTCCGCGGCACCGGAGGACCCTGCCGTCGTCCACCCACCCCTAGGCGCTGCGCACCGCGTGCGAAATTCCCCGGCGACGCAACCGCCCAGGAAACGAAAAGCGCTGGGGAACCCCGCGTCGAATCGGCCAGCACACTCACAGCCGACTCACACCCGCGCGGGTCCTCGCCACCTTCTCCGCAGAGCCCGTCGGGCCGCAGCGGCGTCCGCTCACCCCGCTGACCGTCTCTAACGCAGCAGCGCCATTTTCCGAATGTGACTCTTCCCCCCGCAAACGGCGCGGTAGTAGTAGATTCCCGAGCTCACCTGACGCCCGTAGTCATCCGTTCCGTCCCAGACGACCTCGTGATATCCGGCGTCGAAGGGCCTGTCCACCAGGGTCCGCACGCGCTTGCCCAGCACGTTGTAGATCTCAATCCGCACCCGCTCGGGACGCGGCACCTCAAACCGAATGCGCGTGATCGGGTTGAAGGGATTCGGGTAGTTTTGGTGCAGCCGGAAGCGTTCGGGTAGGGCCACGCGAACCCGAATGGGATCGTGCAACGTCTTGCGGCCCGACACGTTCACATCCTCGAGGCGGTAGAAGTACACGCGTCCCGGCTCGGCCGAGCGGTCCACGAAACGGTAGGACCGATCCTCGCGCAGCGGCAGCAGGTGATCGTTGACCTGCTCGTAGTCCCCGTCTTCTGCTTCCGCCCGCAGCACGTTGAAACCGAGGGTCGCCCTTTGTCGGGCGGTCTTCCACGTCAACACAACGCCTTCGAAGGGCACATCCGCCGCGGCGAACGACTCCAACTCCACCGCGGTGATCACCGTGATCTGCCAGCTCACGCGCGCCGTGTCCTCGCCATCCAGCACCAACGCCTCCACGACGATGGCTCCCGGGTCGTGCCGGGTGCTCACGAATAGATACTCCGGACGACGCGCGACCAGCAGCGTGTTTCCGGCTCTCCGCACCCACCACTCGTACCTCAACGAGTCCTGGTCCGCATCCGTAGCCGAGACGGAGAAGCGAATCGAGTCCGGATACGTGGCCGCGAGCGTCGTCGACTGCGGCGCGAAGCCCGTGATCTCAGGTGGCCTGTTCTTGTTGAGAACCCGCAGGACAGTACGGTGGTAGGTGACCCCACCCTCGTCGTCCCGGGCGTGGAAACGGATGGTGTACACACCCGCGTCGGTCAGGCCCGGTTTCCAGTAGAAGCGCCCGCTGTCGAGACTGTCAAACTGAGCCCGTTCGGGCAGCTCCGAGGCACCGAGGGACACGGCCCCGCCGTCCGGGTCTTCGGCGGTGACGTAGAACTCAATCGCCGTCTCTTCGCGGACCGTCGTGTCGGTGGGCGCGTGGATGACCGGGTACTGGTTGGCCTCTCCCACGGCATGGAACACGGCCGGCGAGCCCCTCACCCCGAGCCGGATGGCCCAGGCCACGTTTTCGCCCGGCTGGGGCCCGAGGATCCAGTGTGCCGACGCCACTCCCCGCTCGTCCGTGCTCACCGGGCCAGTCTCCACGATCCGACTCATTCCGTCCACGGTCGTGAAGGTGACAGCCACGCCGGGCACCCCGTTGCCGAAGCGGTCGAGCACGATCGCCTCGATGGGCAGGCTCAGTTGCTTGCCGGCCTGGCCGCGCTGACCGTCGCCGGAGAAGACGCCAATGCTGTCGGGCGCGCTCGCCTGCGCCGTCGCCCGAAACACGACGGGAGAGCCCTCGAGCTCATCCGCCCAAGCCTGGACAATTTGTTCTCCGGATCGCGTGCCGAGGGTCCAGCTCACGGAAGCACGGCCCTGCGCATCCGTCACCCGCGGCATCGCGGCGGGGATGGTCCCTCCACCCGCCACTACTTCGAAATTCACCTCCACACCTTCCACACCGTTGCCGAACCGATCCTCGGCGCGTACCACCAAGGGACTCGGCAGGGTCAAGCCGACCGTGCCAACCTGGCCGTCACCCGAGACCAGCGTCAAACGGGCGGGCGCCGCGGGGACCGCGTGCAGACGGAACACCACCCGCTCGGAAATGCCATTGGTCTCCGCCACGGCGAGGTAGTCACCCGCCTTGCGCCCGAGACGGAAATGAACCTCGCTCACGCCCCACGCGTCGGTGCTGTCGAGCGCAGGGTACGCCTCTCCTCCCATGGGAACGCTGAAGCGAATCGGCACGCCCCACACAGGATCCCCGTTGACGTCCGTCACCCTCAGGCGGAGAAGATCGGGTAGCCACTGGTTTACCGTGTCCACCTGGCCGTCGCCGCTCAGCATCTGAAGGTGCGCCGGCGTGGCCTCCAGAGCCGTGAGCCGGAACAGTACCGGGGATCCCTCGAGCCCAGCGGCCCGAGCCTCCACCAAATCGGACCCGGGACGCGTGCTCAGCACGTAGTGGACAGCCGCAATGCCCCGGGAGTCGGACTGCACTGGCTGAGGCTCCAGCACTCGACCCGTCCCGCGCGTGACCACGAACGTCACCGGGTAGCCCGCCACACCGTTCCCATTCCGATCCACCACTTTCACTGCCAGGCTTTCGGCCAGCGCCGTGCCCAGATTCCTCGCCTGATTGTTCCCGCTGAACAGCGCGATTCTCTCCGCGGCAAGCGGCAGGAAAACCACCGTCGCAGTGCAGTTCAGGTCGAGCTGGTCCGTGATGTCCCGGGCGCGGACCGTTTTCGCGCCCGCCTCGGTGGACACAATGCTCCCGCGTGCAATCCCCTGCTGGTCGGTCGCGGCGGAAGGCTGCTCAATCGTGTGGCCACCGCCGCTTGCGGTGAACACCACTGCCTTGCCCGGTGTGGGATTGCCGTACCGATCCACCAGCCTCGCGACGATCTCCACCCGGGATTGACCGTCCGCCAGCACGGTGTCCGGATTGACCCACACGGCGCAGCTGTCCGGGTCGGGTGTGCCCGGCACAGCGCTGGCCGTGAACAAGATGGGCGATCCCTGCAGCGGTCCGATGCCGTTGCTGGAACTCGCCTCCACCGAATTGTTGTTCGTCCCCGCCCTCGTCCCGAGAGTGAGCACGCACTCGGCATAGCCAAGGGCATCGGTTTGCTTCACGACCAGCGTGTCGCTGCCGTCCAGCTTGCCGCCCCCTTCCGTAACGCGGAAGGTGACCAAATGGCCCTGCACCGGGTTCCCGTAGGAATCGGTCACCCTCACGCGGAAGGGCGACGCCAGGGGCTCGCCCACGACCCCCGTCTGGCCGTTCCCGGAGACGTAGCTGAGGCGCCTCGCTGCACTGCTCCGCGCCGTCGCACGAAATACGACGGGCGAACCGTCGAGCGGCTGACCGTCGCGACTCGAACGCGCTTCGACCACGTTGTTCAGGACCCCGGGTTGAGGCCCGAGCGTGAGGCGCACCTCGCACAGGCCGTTGCGATTGCTGGTTCGCACCAAGGACGTGTCGCCGTTGTCGAGTTTACCCCCGCCAGCCGTCACCACGAACGTGACCGGATGCCCTTCCAGGGGATTTCCCGCCGCGTCGGTCACACGCACCCGGAACGGGTACAGCAGCGGGCTGTTCACGATCCCAGCCTGGCTGTCGCCGCTGACGTACGTCAAACGGCTTGGTGGACCCAGCACCGCCGAGGCTACGAAACGAACGGGGCTACCTTCCAAAGGCTGACCGGAGTAGCTCGCTTCCACCTCCACCACATTGTTTCGTTCCCCGGGCTGAGGGCCAAGGGTGTACACCGCCGAAGCCCGGCCGCTGTCGTCGGTGGCTACTTCCAGTGACTGGGCACCTCCGAAGGATCCACCCCCACTCACGACCGAAAACCGCACCGTGTGCCCGGCCACCGGGTTACCGAACTCGTCAGTCACGCGCACGACGAGGGGCTCCGGCAAAGGCGTGCCTGCGGCCGCCGTCTGACTGTCCCCACTCACTTTCACCAACTGGAACGGATCCGACGCCACCGCACTGGCCACAAATCGAATAGGAGATCCCTCCAGATTCGGAGCGCTGATCTCCACCACGTTGTTGTCGACCCCAGCATCTGGCCCCAGGGTGAGCGTTACCCGGAGGTAGCCCTCCGAATTGGTGGCAAGATCCAGTTCCGTATCGCCACCGATGTTCCCACCACCGGAGACCACCCGAATGTGCACCAGGTAGCCGGCGATGCCGTTGCCAGCCACATCCGTCACCCGGACCACGAATGGCTCGGGCAGGTCCTGGCCCGCCTTTCCCGTCTGATGATTGCCGCTCACTTCCACCAGTTTGCGGGCCTCGCCCGCCGTCGCGGAGGCGACGAAGAGCAGGGGGCTCCCAGCCAGCTCAACCCCGTCGCGCCAAGCTCGGGCGCGAACTTTGTTCGTACTGTCGCCGGGCGTCGGGCCAAGGGTCAGGTACACGCGGGCGATGCCGTCCGCTTCGGTGGCCCGTTCCACGCTCTGGGCGCCGTCCACCGAGCCGCCGCCCTCCACCACTTCAAATCGCACCGGGTGTCCCGCGATGGGATTCCCGTAGCGATCCATCACCTTCGCCGCGAGGGGTTGCGGCAGCGTGCCCCCCACCGGGCCAGTCTGATTGTTGCCACCGGCCATCGTCAGTCGGTAGGGTACATCTGGCAGCGCAGTAGCCCGGAATTCTACCGGAGAGCCATCGAGGGGAGTTCCGTTCCGACTGGCCGTAGCCCAAACCACCTGATTCCTCTGGCCGGCTTGCGTTCCGAGCGTCAGGCCTGTTCGCGCCAGTCCCTGGGCGTCCGTCCAGGCCCGGTTGCTGTCCAGCTGTCCGCCGCCCGACCTGACTTCGAAGTCCACCGGGAAGCCTTCAATGGGGTTGCCGAAGGCGTCGGTCACGCGCACGACCAGCGGGTCCGGAAGGTGCGTACCCACCAGCGCCTCTTGTGAATCGCCGCTCACGTAGGTGAGGACGCTGGCTTCACCAGTGTGGGGCGTCGCGCGGAAAACCACCGGCGAGCCTTCCAGGTCGGCGCCGCCGTACGAGGAAGTTGCGACCACCCGATTCTCCACGCCCGGTTCGGTGCCGAGCGTGTAGTACACGCTGGCCCGGCCATCGGCGTCCGTCTGCACGTCGCAGACGCTCTGGCCCTCCAGCGACCCTCCCCCGGCCTGAACCTCGAAGCGGACCGTGTGATCGGGACAGGCATTGCCGTACTGATCCTCGATCCGCACCACGAACGGCTCGGCCAGACGAGCGCCCACCGGACCGGTCTGGTCATTCCCGGACACGTAGACCATCCGGTAGGGAACGTCGGGACTGGCCGTGACGTGAAACACCGCGGGCGAACCCTCCAAAGCCTGTCCGTCCCGGTAGGCTTCCGCCCAGACTTCCACGGTGCCGGAGGTCGTCGGGAGTTCGAGCTGCACCGCCGCGTAGCCCACGCCATTGGTGAAGACGTCGACGCTGTTCCCAACGCCGTTCAACTGGCCCCCTCCGGACCGGATCGAAAAGCTCACCCGATGCCCGCTGACCGGCTGACCGGCGTTGTCGAGCACCCGCACTTTGAGAGAATCACCGAGCGCCTGCCCCACCGTCCCCTCTTGCCCATCGCCCGCGATCTTCACGAGAGAGGTCGGTACCCCTTCGCTCACGGTGGCCGTAAAGCGCACGGATTGGCCGGGAAGGTCCGGGCTGCTCGCTTCGACAGCCTGAGAGGTGGTGTCGCTCCCGAGAGTCCACGCCGTTTTCGCCAATCCTGCCTCGTCTGTCAGGACGCTCGTAGGACTCACCGAACCGTTGCCCCCGACGACCTGAAACTGCACTTCCACGCCAGACACCGGGTTTCCAAATGCGTCCTGAACCTGAACCACAAGCGATTCCGGCAGAACCTGCCCCGCCGGTCCCTGCTGGGCGTCGCCGGACACGACGAGGAGGGTGTCCGGCGGTCCTGGCACCGCCGTTGCCTGGAACGTGACGCTGTCCACGTCGGGCACAGCCGCCAGCACGCGAACAATCCCAGCTTGCTGGCCGAGGGTCAGCCGCGACCATGCCAGGCCGTCGGCATCGGTCAGATTCGTGGGCGACGGCGCAGGCTCCCCCGTCCCCTGCGGTACGTAGCCAGCATCCCGATTCAGCAGGGCCTTGTCGAGGCGAAACCCGATATCGTGGAAAAGCACCCGGAGGTGATGCACGCCCCGGGTGAGCGAGAGCGACAACCCCTCCAAACGGTACCACGCGTACTCCGCCGTGATCGGCAGATCCCAGTCAGCGCCGGCGTTGCGTAGCGTGTCACCACCGTCGAGCTGGAGACCGTACAGGCTGTTGGAAGAAGCGTCTCCCGCGATGTACCGGAGCCAGACTTCGTAGTCCCCCGCGGTACCAACGTACAGCGGAAACTCGACGTAGCTGTGAGTCAGGTGTTGGTTCACCACCGCTGCGCTGTCCGAAGCGTTCGCGTCGGCCACTTCCTGCACTGCCCCCCTCAGCTTGCCGTCCTCGGCTTCGAGATAGTAATGCCCGTCCTGCGCCAGGCTGTCCACCGAGAGAGTCCCCGCACCGCTCAGGAGGAGGAAATCGACCATCACGCCGGATACCGGGTTGCCGTCGGTGTCTCTCACCCGCACCGTGAGGGGCGTGGGCAGGAGCGTCGAAACCTGTCCGGACTGCCCATCCCCCGCCGCGATCTCGACCGTGGCCGGCGCATTCGTCGGCACCTCTGCAACGAACTCGTCAGCGGCTCCCGCCCCTCCCGGCGACAGGATGAGACCCGCGTAGTACTGGGTGGCCTGAGGCCGTTGGCCTTCGGGCTCGTGCACCACCGCGTCGATCTCGCCGTTGACGTAGACCAGAAAGTGCGTGCTGTGCGCATCCTCCAGGATTTCGACCTCGACGAGATCGCCCGCCGCCGGCGTTTGGCCGGAGGCACTCGCGGCCGTAGCCAGAGGCGAGGAACCGGGCACCCCCGCGGACACTGGGTAGAGCTTGAGGCTGTCGCCTTCGTGGCTCAGCAAGTAGCCGTTGGCGGTAGTGCTGGGCGCATCCAGCATCAGGGCTAGGCCTCCGGCTGCTGCTCCAGCCGAATCAACCGCAGCGCCCCACTTCACCGACACGCGCGCTGGATCCGGCTCTCCCACCCAAACGGCCAGCGCCCGAGTGCCGCCGGTGTTCTGCAGTTCCCCAGCCTCCGGCACGAAGTCCTGTGGAGCCACCCAGTGCGGGCCCAGAGTGGATTCCGAAAAACCGTCGAAGTAGATCTGGCGATCGGGTTTGGCGGGCGTCGTGACACTGGCCACGTTGGAGACAGCCGAGACGTTCCCGGCCACGTCCGTGCTACGCACCGCGAAGTAGTACACGGTACCCGGTTCCAGCCCGTAGACGACGAAGCTCTCGTTGGCGCCGCCTTCCTGCGGAACCAGATCGGCCGCACCGATGGCGGGTTTTGCCGCCTCGAAATTCTGCTCGTCGATGGGGGCGGTGGAGTAACGCACGTCGTAGGAGCGGGCCCGACGCGAGGTGCCGCCCGACTCCGTGGGTGCCGTCCAGCTCAACTCCGCCGAAAACGGGCTACCCGCCGAGGCGGAGAGGCCCGTGATCGGCGACGGGGGCGTGTTGTCGACGTAGCGAACAAAGCGCACCGACTCGACATTGTTGATTCCATTGATGATCCCGTACAATATGACCCCGGCGTAGTGCGGAGAAGCCAATTCCAGAGTCCGCGCGCTGTCCGCGAGCGTGCCACCGAACTGGTCGTTCACGTACACGTCGAAGAAATAGCCATCCACCTCTTCGCGGAACACCACGCGGGTAGAATCGCCCCCGCCGGGCAAGGTGGACTGAGCCGGACTGGGGACCTGATCCAAAAGTACATCCAGATCGCCGTTCTGTACGAGCCAGAGCTGGAGACCCTCCTCGCGCTTCAGAACCGCGTACCCGTTGGCGGTCACTGAGGCGGCGTCCGCACCGATCACGATGGCAGCGGCCCCGCTCCCCAGATTGCTACGGAAGACCGATCCTCCCCACACGACCGTCACATCCTGCACGTCGGTCAGGGCCGTGTACAGAGCGAGGTGGCGCCAGTTCTCATCCTGCGCGGTGTTCTGCAGTTCGCCCGAGGCCAGGATGTACTCTGGTCCCGCCATCCAGTCCGGGGAAGGCCAGGCTCCGTCGAACGTCTCGTACGCCTGCGTTGTGTCACTCGCTTGTGGCCGCACGGCAACGGGGAACGCGCAAAGGACCGCCGTGGCCAATAGGAGTTGCCTCAGTCTACGCCGCCGCATGGTGCGTACCTCCGAAAAGGGCTCGGCTCCGCCCGGGTTTTCTTGCTCATCGACGCCAAGGTGCCTATTTCACCATGTCTTAGGGGTTGCAAAGTCCGCACCAGGTCGCTTGCCCGCCAGCGCGCAACAACCAGCAGCCACGGGTTTTGCGCCTGCCCCACCAGGGCTCCGCACGTTTCACCCTGAAACGGCCGTAGGAATTCAAGCCAACCGATCCGCA
>CAYXFI010000155.1:0-8473 GCA_964464205.1 uncultured Cytophagia bacterium | reverse complement strand
GATCCGCACTTTCGCCCCTTGTAGAGAGTCCCATGAGCCTGAGCAGCATCCTCGATGACCGCCAGGGAGTACTTGTCCGCAATGCGAAGCACTTCATCCATGTCGGCCGCTTGGCCCGTGAGGTGCACCGGGATGATCGCTTTGGTCTTGTCACTGATGACCGGCTCGACCTTGTCCGGGTCGATATTGTAGGTGTCGCGGAGGCAGTCCACCAGCACCGGCTTCGCACCGACGAGGCTCACCGCCAGCGCGGTAGCGACAAAGGTATTCGCGGGAAGGATCACCTCGTCGCCAGGGCCAATGCCCAGCGCTCTCAGCGCGAGCTGCAGCGCGTCCAGTCCGCTGCTCACGCCAATCCCATGGCGAACGCCCAAATAGGAAGCGAAATTCTCTTGAAACCGCTGAACCTCACCGCCCAAGATGAAGTCACACCGCTCAAACACGCCAAGGACAGCAGGGTCAATTTCATCCTTCAGATTACGGTACTGAGTCCGTAGATCCACAAAAGGCACCTTCACGTCCATTCCGCCTCCGTCCTTACCGTCCTCTGGTTCACCGCGCAGTGCGTAGACCCTTTTCGGTCTCGTGGTAGACCCGTCCGCATGCGGGACACTGCCAAGCCTCCGGTGCCTGCCGAAGCTTCTCGCCACATTCGCAGACCCATCCCCGCTGACGAGCCGGATTTCCGAATACGAGGGCATGGGCAGCCACCGGCCGCGTGACCACAGCCCCCGCACCCACCAGCGCAAAGTCACCGACATGTGCTCCCGCCAGAATCACCGCACCCGCACCGATGGACGCACCTCTGCCAATTCGGGTGGGTACGAGCCACGCCTTGTCCTCATACCGAGCGGATGCTACCGGAAAGCGTGGCGACCGAGGTCGTAGATCGTTGGTGAACACGACCTGGGGACCTACGAACGCCTCATCTTCGATCGTTATCCCCTCCCAGATCATGTTTCCGTTCTTGATCGTCACGCGGTCGCCGATCCACACTCCTGCCTCGATGAAACAATGACTGCCGATGTTGCAGTTCTCGCCAATGTGTACCCCCGCCATCACGTGCGTCAGGGCCCAAATCCGGGTACCACCACCCACGTCGCCGGTTTCCACGAGCGCTGTGGGGTGTTTGTAGTAGTCGCTCATCCCTCGATCCCCACCGGAGCACCGTTGTTCCTCAGCGATTCCGCAATGGCTTCCAGGACCTGCACCACCTCGAGCGAGAACTGAGGCCCCGACCGGTCGATCTTCCCAGATCGCAGACTGTCCAGGAAGTACTGGTTTTGATTCTTCAACGGCTCCTGCATCTGCACCTTGGGCAGCAGCACATCGCCGTCCCACATTGTCACCCGGAGAAACTCCCCGTAGTCCGCGTACTCCTGCACGGCATTCGCCCCTTTGTCGTACACCGCCACAGGGCTCGTCAAATCCAGATCGTCCCAGGTGACCATTTTCCTGGTGCCCACCACCGTCATTTGCCGCACCTTCTTCGGGTCGAGCCAGCTCGCCCTGATGTTGGCCCAAGTCCCGCCAGGATACTCGAGGGAAATGAAGACCACATCTTCGACGCCGGGCTGCAAGAAACTCGCACCCGTCGCCGACACAAGCTGAGGCTTTGACCCGAGCAAGAAGTTGAAAATCGAGACGTCGTGTGTGGCCAGATCGTACGCTGCATTCACGTCCCCGCGAATAGGCCCCAGGTTCGTCCTCGTGGCCGACATGTACTGAAGCTCGCCAACCTCACCGGAATCCACCAGTTCCTTCACTTTTAGGATCCCGGGATTGAATAAGAAAACGTGTCCAACCATGAGCACCAGCCCGAGTTCATCCGCGAGCTGAACAACCTCTCGCGCCTCTGCCGCCGTTGTACACAGGGGTTTCTCGCACAGAACGTGTTTGCCGGCGCGAAGAGCATCTCGCACAATCTCGTAATGGGTTTGCGTCGGCGTGGCCACCACTACGGCGTCCACCAAAGGATCATTCAGAGCTCCTGCCAGGTCGCGTTCGAGCCGCAACCCTGGGAACAGGGCCCGAGCCCGCTCGAGACGCTGCGGATCCACGTCGATGGCGTACAGCACCTCTGCACCCGGAAGGGAGCGAAAAACACGAATATGATTCGGCCCCCAATGGCCGCAGCCCACCACAGCAATGCCGACCTTTCCGTCCCGCAAAGTTTCCTCCCTTTTTCCAACTGGTCCAACCGAACTCCGCCCACACACGGAATATGAATAGCGGATAAACTCCTCTTTCGAGTCAGTGAATCCTCCCAAGGACCTGGTCGTAGGCCATCAGTAGCTTGCCTTCCATTTGCTCCCACACGAGCTCCCGTCGAGCCCGCTCGGTGGCTTTCCGGAATGATGCAAGTTTTCCCGGGTCGCTGGCAAACTGGCGAATGGCGTCGGCCAACGCCCTGCTAGTTCCATCCTGCAGGACTACGATCCCCCCGTATCGTGCCTGCAGCTCGACCACATCGCCGACCGGACTCGCGATCACTGGTACACCCGCAACCAGGCTTTCCAACACCTTTGTAGGCGTAATCAGCCGGTGTTCTTCAGTTCTGGTGTACATCGCCACAGCTACATCCACGTGCGCGTACCAAGAGGGAACGTCATTATATCGCACGTCGCCCACATATTGGACGTAAGGCGCTCCAGCAAGCAGAGCTTGAAGCTCGGGGCGGATATCCGGGTGAACCTTGCCAACCAGCAGCCCTCGGACATCGTACCCGTCGGAGCGCAGCCGGGCCAAAGCTTCGAACAACTCTTCCACTCCCACCCCCTTCTTGATGAAGCCGATCCGGCCGACGGTGAGGGGAGCTGCAGTGCGTTGCCGAAGCCGGGCTTCTCTTGCGAACCGCGCAGGTGGCACATTACGAATCAGGCTCACCCTGCTAAACCCCCAACGTCGATATTTCTTCAGTTGGAGATCGTTCGTTACCAAAACCCACTGGGCGAAACGTGCAGACAGCCTTTCCAGACCTCGAAAGAGGGCAGGCCAAGGCGCCGGGTACGCAGCGTAGTATTCTGGCTCATGCGCATCGAAGATTACGGGCATGCCCCTCATGCTTGCAGCGATGCCCAATGGCATCGTGTCCAAATCGTGGCAGTGCAGAAGTTGGTAGTTCCTCTCGCAGAGCGTTCGCCACACGAACCGGTAGAAGCCCAGAAATCCGGGCAGTTGTCGAAATCGCCCTCCCAGTTGGCTGCGCTGGCGATAGCGTAACACTTCCACACCGTCGATTTGCTCCGCAGCGCGGTACCGTAGCTCCCGATCCCAGGCGCACACAGTCACTCTGTGCCCTGCCTCGGTCAGGGTCCGAGCCTCCTTGTAGACACGGGGGTCCGGTTCGAATGGCGTCGTCACTGCCATCAGTATCGGGATTTTCCGATGCTTCACCGAGGAGACTCACTCCGAGCTTGAACCCAGAAATCGTAGCAGCAACCGTTTTTCATCGGTCCTGAAGTAAGGACCGGCGAAGGCCAACGCCAGTAGCGACAAGACCAGAATCGGCGCCTGGAGAAACGGCTCCAAACCTCGTGTCAGATATGCCACGGCGCCATACGTCCCAATCAGACCCACCATCCGGAGCCAATCGCGAGCAACATTCACACCCGTAGTCCAGCGGACTGCCGCCAGAAAGAGAACGGCGCTAAACGCGGCTGTCGCCAAACGCGTGTACGCAGCGCCCATGAACCCCAAGCGCCTGATCAGCACTAGATTCAGACCAACATTCGCAATCAGAACGGCGACCATCACGATGGTAGCCAGATGCTGATGCTCCGTACCGATAAGCACTTCGACAAAATAGAACGTCAGGAAGATGAATCCAATAGCTATCACGAGAAGGCGAAACGCATCGGCTGCGCCGGCATACTCTGGTCGATACAGTACACGATAGACCCATTCAGCGTTGAAAAACAAGAGCCCCGCCAGTCCGGAGCCCAAAGCCACCAAGAGTTTCGTGCCGGTACGAAGAACAGATTCAAAAAGAGGCTTGTCCCGCCGGTAAGCGCGTGAATACACCGGATAGAGCGACATGGTGATGGCCATGGAAAAAAGAGTCAACGGCAGAACCAGGCGGGTCGCTGACGTGTACAGGCCCACACTTGCATCCCCCCGAAGCAGGGATACAAGGAGTACGTCCAGACGCGTGTTCAAGTTCGAAAAGCCGAGGTACAGCATCACCGGAATGGCTTGGCTCAGAAAGTACTTTGCCAGAGCTCGATCCAACCCCCAACGGATGCGGTTCTCCCGGAAGAACTGACCCGCCAGCAAGAGGAACCCGCCGACGTTGGCCAGCGTGTAGAGGAAACCGATCTCGAGAAGCCCAGCTCCATGTTGGGTACGCCACAGGACGAGACCCAGGAACACCAGGTTGTCCAACAGAACCAGCGCCATGGGGAAATGCATGCGCAAGTCCGCCTGATAGACCGTTTCGAAGAGGGACCGAAGCGAAGCAATGCGACTGGAGAATACCAGATTGGCCGAAACAATCACGACCAGCCAGACGACCTCCCGCGGATACCCGAGCGCGAGAATCCCTGCCCAACACGAAAGCACCCCGAGGGCCAAGGACAGCAGACGAAGTACAAGGCCTGTCCCAAGAACCCGGTCCCTGGGTAGTTCCGCACGCGCCAACTCGCGCACCAAGATCTGATTGCAACCGGCGTTTACGACGATGTCAAAGAACCCGATGTACGTCAGAGCGAACGAGATCCTGCCGTACGAACGTTCGCCCAGATAGTTGGCCAAATAGACAAAGACAAAGAGATTGATGCCGAGGTTCGCTACGCGAGTAGCGTAGATTACCAGCGAGTTCCTACCTACGCGCCTTTCCAGAGAATCGTCGGCGTACGTGGTCACACTTCACTCACTTCAGTTCGTGCCGCGGAATTTGTGGCCACAAGCATGCCCAAGAAGTACCAGAGCCGACGATTGTGGCTCAGATCACCACTCACTTGTGCTCCAACCGCCAAAAACAGTAGAGCGATCCCCAGCGCCAAGTATATCCGCCGGAACTCTCCCGACCCGACCTTCAGTTTTCGTCTGACAGTCGCCGTCTCCGATGCCACGGTCCCCCAGTGGAGCAGCAGTAGAGCAAGTCCGATCAGGCCACCCTCACTCAACACCTCCAGGAAAATGTTGTGTGGCCACCATGCCACGTCACCCTGGTAGTACTCGTGCCCAAACGCCCCACACCCCACCCCAAACAGCGCAGTTCCCACACTTTCGGTCGGAAGATCAAGTGCTGTCTGCCATAGACGCAACCGCTGGTACACCGTGATTCGAGATCGAACCTGGGCCTCACCCGTCTTCCCCCCGGAGAAGTCGGAATACCGACTGACCAACTGAGAAGGGAGCAAACTCACCAGCACCACGATGGCGCCGATGATGACACCCGTCCAGACGAACATCCGAATCGATCGACTTCGCCTGAATTGGACGGCGCCCAGGGCCAGCAAAGAGACGAGTAGACTGAGCATGGGGCCGCGGCTGTTTGCAGCCAGGACAGCGAGGACCATCAAGCCCGAGCCGCTGTACACGACTAGTCGACCGAGTTTGGAGCGCACCTCAGGTGCCAACGCCAGCGAGGCCACCGCAATGACCCCCACCCACTGTGCGTAGCTGATGGGATTCACCCCGAGGAACGAGGCGCGATAGAATTCCAGAATCTTCGGCAGATTAGCGAGCGCGCGGCTGAGGGTCACCAGTGTGTAAACGGAAGTAGCTAAGCCAATGGAGAACAAGATCCACAGGGCCCTACGGATGTACCGCAACTTGTTGAAACCCGATGCCGCAAGGAACAATACGCCTCCAAAGCCCGCAAAACTGAACGCTTTCGTGAGTCCGTACTTCGGCGCCGTGCTCCAGGATACACTGAGTAGAAGGTACGCCGCAAGCATTGCAAAGGTCAGCAGTCCGGAAAGCCCCGGCAGCGTCAGGCTGCTCCCCTGCCGAAACCTGTGCAGCACGTACGAAAGCAGGGCCATCATTGCCAGTGTAAGGGTGAAATCGAACCGGGCAAACAACGGGATGTTCAGCATGGCCCATTCTTTGAAGATGCCCGAGGAGAAGAGTGCAGCAACCCAGAACTCCGGCAGGTACCAGGTGACCACTACCCCCAAAACGACGACGATCAGCAGACCCACCCCCACCCAACCGAGTTCGTACGCAGCTCCAACGGCAACAACGAAAACAGCCAAGAACGCAACAGGTAGGAACAACGAGCCACTGACGGAGGCCCAACCTTTCCGTTCCACCACCCCGACCACCGGATCATTTCCTCCGCCGCACGCTTATCAAGCCGGTGAGCTCCTGGAATCGCCGGTAACGCTCCGGGTCTGTTTGCTTCATTTGCTCGATTCTCTCCTGCGCCACCGATACAGCGGTCGCCCAGAGCGTGACCAACCCCGGTGGCGACGCGACAATGGGGGCGCGGTTGGGCTTTGCCTTGCGCTGCGGAGGAACCGCGATGTCCAGGACCTGGACGACCGGGGTAGTCTTGGCCTCGCGGATCCGGGCTTGCTCATACTGCTGCATCAAGAACTCGTACAGCTTGCTCTGCACCTCCACTTCTCGGTAGAGACGAGCATATTCCATCGCGATATCCGGGATATGTTGGAATGGGATGATGACACTCTCGTCGCCATGTTCGTCATCGAGAGAACGGACTGGGCCGAACTTCATGGACGCCAGTTGCCGCTTTAGCTCCTCCAATTGAAATTGGAGCTTCCTGACTTCGTCATGTTCCGGCGAAAGATACCGAGATTTTACTCTTAGCTCCACTTCTGTTGCGTAGATCTTCGCCTGAACCTCGGCGGCGTTCTCGATTTCAGCCTGCATCTGGCTCGGCAAATCAATGGCTCCGTAACGCAAGCTAAACTCTTTCAGTCTCTCCTCAGCTCTCGCCAAATCTCGCTTGTTTTGCTCCAGCCGATTGCCGATGAAGATCCGGTCATTCCTGGCCTTCTCCACGTCGAAATGCGTGAGCAGGCTATCGAGGAGTCGAACGTACTCATTCGCCATTGCAGCCGCAACATTCGGGTCGCGGTCCAGAACCGACACGGTGATGGTATTTTCCTCGTTTATTTCGATATTGGTCTTCTTCCGCAAGTACTTCAATGCGTCATCGATCTTCTTCTTGTGGTAGCGGGCCATAATGTCGAATTTTCGGATGATTTTCTCCGCGACAACGCGACTTTCTAGAATTGCCTTGTACTTGAGCGTCTCCTCGGAAAATCCGAGAAGATTGAAAGAACTCATCGGCAAAGCCTGCTCAAGACCGAAAAGGCCAAGGTCTTTTCTCGGAGGCATGATTGTCGAACTGGCCTGGTACCATTTCGGCAACAAGAGACTAACGATGACAGAAAGGACCGCTGCAGCAACAAAGGCCCCACCCACGAGTTTCTTTCTTCTGGCAATGACGTAGAGGAAATCCAGCAAGGTCCACTCTCGCATATCTACGTTTGAGCTCCCTTGAGTCAACTCAGATCACACCGATAGCTTTGGCTGCGAGTATGATAGAAGCTATTCCCGAAGTAATACTCAAGTAGTCGATCCAGCGCCGACGCGGGGTCTCCGGCACAACAATAAAGTCGCCGCGCTCTACGGGCTCCTGGGGCCCCTTCGCCCACTGCCCCGTACGGACATGAAAAACTTTCGCTGCCCCGAGACTGGCGCTCTCGCGAGTTCCTCCGGCCATCCCGACGTAGTCGAGCACTCGGAGTCCGGCCATGAACGGGTGGTTGCCGGGATTCTGCACAGCCCCGGACACGTAGACGTACCTCTGGAGAGAAGGTAACACAATGACGTCGCCCGCGCGTAATCTCGACGTCGCCGAGAGAGTGTGACGGTCCTCATCGTCGTCGCTGAATAGATTGATCCCGTAAGCAATACTGCTCGTGCCTTCCTTCCGTAGCACTGTCACGTCCTCGAGCCTGAACATCCGGAAGTCGGATGAAAATCTCTGCAGAAACTCCCACAGCGTCTCTCCTGGGCGGAGCCTGTAGTAGCCCGCCAGATCGGAGATTCCTTCAACGCGCACCACGGAGTTCGACAGTTCTATCGGAGGGACGTAGATCACATCCCCATCACGAACAAAGATGTTCTGGTCAAGGTCCGCTTTCGTGACATACCGGAGATAATCCAGGGTGTCGACGCTGCCGTCCTTGTGCCTTATTTCGACATGCCCCTTGTCGCTCCATGGCGTGAAGCCGCCCGCCATTTGAATGACGCGCGAGACCCTGTCTACCGTAGTAGCCACGTAGGTATCGGGGTTCTGGACCTCACCCAAAACGTGCACGCGGATCGGCCGCAGGCGAAGTAGATTCACGGTGAGCCTTGCTAGCCGGTATTTTCTACTGCTGAGAGTTTTCACAAGGGCTTTGGCCTCTGCAAGAGTCCTGCCCCCAACATCCACTACCCCGAGTGTCGGTACGATGAGCTTCCCCTCCGGCGTGACCACGGACTCGCG
>CAYXFI010000154.1:0-8526 GCA_964464205.1 uncultured Cytophagia bacterium | reverse complement strand
ACTCTGCCTCCCATCCGCCTGGGGGAATTTTCACGGAAGGTCACCGCCGGGCGCAACGAATTCCCCCCTCGAGCGCTAGCCCCTCAAATGGTCACGACGCACTCGGCTTGCATCATTGTGGTCACGATCTCGTCCATCCCACTGACGCGCCCAATCCGGATCTCATCGTTGAGCTTGAAATAGGAAACGCAGGTACCGCAGGCCACCAGCTCCACTCCGGACGCCTCAAGATTCCTCAAGGCCTCCAGAATTGCGCCGCGCTCAGCCAATAGCTTCACGCCTGAATTGTAAAACAGAATCACGTCGGGCTTCGCGTCGTTCTTCCACAGGCTGTTCAGAAACTTGGGGATGAGCATCCGGCCCAGTTCATCGTCACCTCTTCCCATCGTGTCGGAATGGAGAACGACGACTTTGTTCATTCCGCTTCTCCTGCACTTGCTTTACCCATGCTGGAAAGTGCGCCCTCGGCAATCCCACTTGATCAGCGAAATCAGTCCGCGGGGCCAGATCGACCGGGAATTCGACGTGCTCCATCTCGCTCCACAAGACTCGTGAAAGAATCGTTCTCCTCGAGGCGCGAAGTCCCAGCCGACCGCTTCAAGTCGGTGAAGGGAAACCCCAAACCAGTCTTCTCGTCCTGAACCAGCATCCCCCCTTTCTCCAAGAAAAAAGCGGCCCGCAGGCACCCGAATGTTCGTGGTGATCGCTTCGCCGCCAGCAACTTACACTATAGTCCCTCCGCGCCGTGGCACCCTGGCGAAGCTTGCCTCACTCTGCGTCGCTGCGGCTCTGCGTGAGTACTTTCGACTCTCGCAAAGTCGCGAAGGCGGAAAGCCCCAACCACCTCCCCCGGATCTACCCACCGGAACGGCAACCGCCGTTGTAGCGTCAACCCACGTCTTTCGGCCCCCACCCCCATGAAACCCTTCTACTGCAACACCGCGGGGCCCCGGCGCCGGATTCCGCACAGACGAACCGCCCCGTCACCCCGTGGAGCTTTGGCATCTTGCCGAGAGTGTCACAGATCTCCGCTACTCCGCCTGCAGCAGCACCGCTAGCCGTTCAAGGACGCCGTTCACGAGGGCCCGAGCCTCGTCAGGCACAGGGTAGCGCGACGATCCATCCAGGTACTGCCGGGTCGCCAGGCGAACCGCATGGTCGAGGTCGGCTTGCAGGGGCTCAAGTTGCTCCTCGGCTACGCCGCGCTCGCGGGCTTGCTCCAGCGTCATCCTCGCCAGCCGCAAGGCTTCGACGTCCTGGATCCCCTGATGCAGCATCTCCCAGCGCACGCTGTCCCACGGGCCGTGGTCGCCGGGGTACACGAGGAACATGTCGCCGCTGTGCCAGCGGTAGAAGGGCTGGTCCCAGAGTGCGTCGGGCCACATGTTGTAGGCCCAACGCAAGAACCCATCCAGGTTGGAAGCCACCGAGATCCAGGGCAGAATTCGCGATTCGAAGAGCGGCGAGAACAAGAATGTGTTCGGCCGAATCGGGCCGACCGCCACGTAGAACGTGGTCCTCTTGCCCTCTTTTCTCCGCTTTTCGGGCTCGAGCGGGTAGTCACCCTTAGGGTTGAAGAGGTGGCGGAAAGAGATCGCAAAGTCGTCCACCACGCTCATGTATTTGCCGCCGTACCCCGCCAGAGCCACTTTCAACCCCGGCGCTGCCTCCCCCACAAGCGGTAGAATGATCTCCAGTACCTCGTCGGGTTTTTCGTCCATCCCAAGGTAGGTCTTCTCGAGCCAACCCTTCCCGCTGAGGTGGTCTACGAAGCGCGGGAGAAAGGTCCGCCAGGCGGCCATGTACCACGGATCGCCTACGGTAGTCGTGCGGACTTTCTTCTCTCCGGTGCGCGTGTCGATGTAGGTGATCTGGCAGTCGTTCCTGCTTCCCGGCCCGTAGACGATGGAGTAGGCATGGATTGCGTCGCGCACCCCGGCAGCCTCCAGCGTCTCCACGTAGCGATCGAAAACGCTGAAGTCGAACGTGAAACGGTCCGTCCGTTCGAGCTGCCATTCGCCAGGATATTTCCAGGTGACCATGCTGGGGAAGCGGTGGCCCGTCTGTGCATCCCATGGGCCCTCGATGATCGTCGTCGTAGCTGATTTCTGACCGTGCATCGCCAGGTTCTGCGCGTAGCGGCCAATCAACGCCCAGTGTTCCTCTGACCAGAGCTCCACACCGTGCCAACGGGCAATCGAGGCGGGGTCCTGCCAGATGTTGAGGTGGAACTGGTAGTCCCACGGGTTTGGAAGCGCGAACGGGAGGACGTTGATGGTCACGCGGAATGTGTCGACTCTTGCACCCTCGAACGCCACTTCGACGATGGACCGGTGAATCCCGTCGGCGGCGTCCCTCGGAACCGAAAAGGTGAACCAGAAGGATCGAGACACGTTTGCCTGAAGCTCGAGCGAGTCGCACGGAATGAGCGCATCAGGGGTGAACTGACGATTCTCGTCGACCAGGATCAACCGCGGCACCCGCACCAGCGTACCGATGCCGGAAGGCTCGCCCTCCGGCCCCTCGAACTGGCCAACGCGCACGCGCGCCGTGAGATCCTGCGCCGAACGTACGCCAATTTGAACGTGCACCCGTTCGTTGCGAAGCGCTACAAGGTCTACCTCTCTCGACGTCACGTTCCTGGAGAACGAACCAGCGTAGACGCGCAGGTCGGTTCCAGCGTTCCAGCTCCACACTCGCACGGAATCGGGGGAAGCTCGCCCAGACATGGCAACTCCAAATGCCAGTGCAGCCAGCAGGATGCTCGTGATCCTCATTTGTCCTCCTCCCTCGAAAGGTTTTGCCGCGCGCCCCGGGCTCTCAGTCCTTCATCCCGGTCAGAGTGATTCCTTGCACGAAATACCGCTGGCTGAAGAAGAACACGAGGAGGGCTGGGATGGCCATCGCGACGGAGCCAGCCATGATGTACTCCCATCGCGTCAGGTACTCTCCGTAGGAGCGGAAGAGCTGCAGCCCGAGGGCAAGGGGGTACATCTCGGTCTTGTGTAAGTAAATCAACGGCAGGAAAAAGTCGTTCCAAGACCACATGAAGATGAAGATGGACGTTGCCGCGAGTGCGGGCTTGGAGAGTGGCAAAATGATTCGAAGGAAAATGGTCAGCGACGAAGCGCCGTCGATGCGGGCCGACTCGTCCAGCTCAATCGGGATGGTCATGAAGAACTGGCGCATCATGAAGATGTAGAACGGAATTCCGAAAAATGCCGGCACGATGAGCGGCTTGAAGGTGTTCACCCAGCCGATCTTGGCGAAACCGATGTAGAGCGGAATCATCGTCACCTGGAAAGGCAGCATCATCGTGGCCAGCATGATGATGAACAACGTGTCTTTGCCGCGCGCGCGTAGCCGCGCGAAGGCGAACGCGACCACCGAGCAGGAGAACAGGAGCGGCACCAGTCGTCCGACCGTCAGCACGATTGTATTGCGCAGGAACGTGGTGAAGGGGAGTGCATTCCACGTCTCGATGTAGTTCCGGAACCGCCACACCTTTGGAATCCAGACGGGTGGGTAGCTCAGCACCTCGGTCTCGGTCATCAGGGAGCTCACGAACATCCAGTAGAATGGGACGAGCATGATGACCGAACCCACAACCAGCACCACGTAAACGAGGGCACGCGAGAGCTTGCGCCGCCCCCGGATTCCCAAACGGCTGCTGGCCACGTTCCGCATCAGCGCTGTACCTCGTAGTAGACCCAGAGGGAAGACGAGCGCAAAATCAACAGTGTGACCACGAAGATCACGAGAAAGAGCACCCACGCCAGTGCCGAAGCGTACCCCATCTTCAGGTACTCGAAGCCGCTGCGGTACAGATACAGCACGTAGAACAACGTCGAGTTGTTGGGACGGCCGTCCGTGAGCAGGTACCCCTGGGTGAATACCTGAAAGGTGCCGATCACGCCCATCACGAAATTGAAGAAGATGACCGGGGTAATCATGGGGAGCGTGACATGCCGGAACTTGCCCCAGCTCCCGGCACCGTCGATCTCAGCAGCGTCGTACAGCGTCTGGGGCACACCCTGGAGCCCGGCAAGGAAAATGATCATGCTGGTGCCAAAGCTCCCCCACAAACTCATCAGCATGATCGAAGGGAGCGCCAGTCGTTCGTCCGTCAGCCAATTTTGTGGCGGAATACCGAGCAGCCCGATGAAGAAGTTCAGGATTCCCTCGGGGTTCAGGATCCACAGCCACAACAGTGCGCTCGCCACGATCGGTAGTACGGTCGGCAGGTAGAAGACCGTCCGGAAGAATCCCAGAAAGCGGACCTTCTGATTCAACAGGATGGACACCGCGAGCGACAGCACGAGCTGCACCGGTACGAGCACGAACGTGTAGACCGCAGTCACGCGCAGCGATTTCCAGAAAAGGGGATCGTCGCGAAAGAGCTTCACGTAGTTCTGAAAGCCTACCCACTTCGGCGGCGTGATGATGTCCCACTTGGTCAGACTGATCACGATGGAAGCGATCATCGGCCCGGCGACGAACAGAATGAAACCCAGCCACCAGGGCGAACTGAAGATGTAGAAATCTCTTTCTTCTTTTCGGGCCAAGCCCGTCAGTTTGCGGGTCGCCATCGTGGGGAATCCGTGTGCTTCGCCGATCGAACTCGTCTCAGCCTACGTTCCCTGCGGCAACGTGACCGATGTGGAATCAGTGACCGCCGAAGGTCTCGTCCAGAACCGCCTGTACTTTGGGCTGAATCTCCGCCAGCGCCTCCCTCGCCGTCTTGCGTCCCAGCCGAATGAGCTGCCATGCATCCCGAGTGATCAGAGAGTTCGCTTCGTTAGGTATCAGAGGCATCACCGAAGCTGGGGCGCGCAGAATATCCTCCGCCATCTGGTAGAAAACGTCGAAATGCTCGGGGGCAATAGATTCGTCCAACCACAGACTCTTGTTCTCGACGAGCTCTGTGAGAGCGGGGATGTCGAAACCGAGCCTAGACCAGATGATTCGCGCGTCTTTGCTCCAAAGGTAGCTGAGCCAACGGTACGCTGCCTCAGGATGCGGAGAATTGATCCAGATGCCCGTTACGAGAGCAACGTTCATGGTGCTGCGACCCCCGTGATCCGTAGGTGGCGGCGCGACGTCGTATGGGTCTTCCATGTCTTTAAGCCTGGCGAGCATCCAGGGTCCCGAGTGCATCATCGCCACGCGCCCCCGCTTGAAATCCTGCCACACGGGGTTGAGTCCCGCGAGTTCCTCAGGGGTCAGCTGCGGGCTGACTTTGTAGACGAGGGACAGGTCGGCTGCGCGTTGCAACGCCTCCACGGTGCGCGGCTCAGTGAGGTTGGCTTTCGTGTAGTCGGGACTGAAAGGCCGACCGCCGTTCGCGTACACGTAGAGCCACATGATCCAGTCCGCGTAGGTACGGTAGCCCCACCGGACTACCCTACCACTGCTGTCGCGCTTCGTGAGGATCTTGCAGCATTGGAGGAATGTGTCCCAATTCCACTCGCCCCGTTCCCAGAACTCATTGGGGGTGGGCAAACCCGCCTCGCGAAAATGCTTCTTGTTGTAGAAAAGCACCAATGGACTGAGAGCGGAAGGGATATTGTACGCCTTACCTCGCCACCTGCCGAGCTCCACCACGCCCGGCAAGAAAGCGTTGGGATCATAGTTGTGGTCTTTGGCCAGGAAATCATCGATGGGGCGCAGAACACCCTTCGGCAGGAGGTCGGGCCCGTTGACGGTGAAGACGTCCGGTGCAATGTTGGCCGCCAAAAGGGCCAATATCTTCTCGTTGTACTTCAGGGGGATCAGCTGCAACTTGACGAGAATGTCGGGGTTCTTCCACTCGAAGTCGGCCACCAGTTCCAACCAGGCTTGCTTCTCCACCACCCCACCCCAGGTAGCGAAGGAAATCATGGTCTTGCCCGAAGGGGGTTTTTCCGGTTCGTACAGGAAGAACGCCCAAACCGTGACGGTACCGATGAGAATCCACAGGCTAGCCCGGAGGATGGCCTTCACCGTTCCACTCCACTCGGCGAGCTGCTTCTGCACGGCTCTCTCACGAGGACGCGGCGCGATTCTGCATGATTTTGCACGCGCGGGCGTACGACTCCAGATGCCCTATGTCCAGCACCTCCCCGCGGAATCGCCAGGCGTACACGGGCACCTGCTTGTGCAACCAAGCGATGAAGTTTCCCGGAGCGTCCCGGTTGTTGCCCTCCTCCAGGTACCTGCCGACGAGTTCGAGCGTGCTGGGCTTGAAGACGTAGAAGGGAGGACACGCGAGGTTGGATCTGGGGCGTTGCGGCTTTTCCTCGAAACCGACCACCCGGTTCTGCGCGTCCAGCTCTGCAACCCCGGTGCGCTTCAGCCTTTCCCGATCGTCAATCTCGTTGACGGCGATCACGTCATGTCCGACGGCGAGAAAGTAGCGAACCGGTTCCGAAAAATCAAAGGGGAAGATGTTGTCCCCAGAGCTGACGACTACTTCATCACGGATTTGGTACTCTCTGCGGACGAACTCCAGGTCGCCGATAGCGCCCAGACGAGATTCGTTATCCCACGTCCCATCGTCCACGACCTCGAGACGTCGCCACGGCCAATCCCGCCTCGTTCTCGTATCGTCCCACCAGTGGACGAACTGGCTGTAGAAGCGGCTGTTTGTGACGAGATACACCGTGTCGAGGTCGGAGACCGTGGCCAGCCGGTCGAAAATGAAATCGATCACGGTGCGTGAGCCGATCGGCAACAGGGACTTGGGTCGGTCCTTGGTGAGTGGGTACATTCGGGTGGCGTAGCCCGCGGCCAGGATGATTCCTTTCATAGCACTCTCGCCCCGTCGTCCATCTTGCAGAAGGTCACCGACACCAGATCCGCGTACTCGGGAAAGCGTTTCGGATACTCCTCCAGCACTTTCAGACGGATGGCCTCGCGGTAGGCCGGGTCCACAAGCCCGATGCAGTTCCCCCGGAAACCCGCTCCACTGAAGCGGGCTCCGAACACGCCGTCCGTCGAGGTGAGGATCTCGTACAGGGCGATCAACGGGGGACTACCGCACTCGTAGTTCTCAATGGAGCTCCGTCCCGACTCGTTCATCAGCCGTCCGAACGTGTGCAGATCCCCTCTCTGCCAAGCCTCGACGCCCTGCAGCACACGCCGGTTCTCCGTGTAGAAGTGACGGGCACGCTTGGCAAGCGGTTCCGGCAGGGAATCCAGCTTTTCCTCGAAAACCTCGTCCGGGACGTGCCGGAGGCGCGGATCTTCTGGGACCGGGAGACCCGCGGACTCGAGCAGTCGTTTGGCCGCCTCTTGACACTCGGCCACCCGCTTGTTGTACCCCGTTCCCACAAGTCCTTTGGACACGCCGGAATAGACCACCACAAACTCGAAATCCGGCATCACGTCCGGAACCTGGTGGAGCTCGTAGTCCTCCGTGAGACAATCGAGGAACATGAGCCTGTCCCGCCGGCCCAGCAGAATGCTCGACTGATCGAGAATTCCGTTGTTCAGCCCGATGTAGCCGTTCTCGACGTCTTTGTCCAAAGCGATGTTGTCTTTGACCAGCACCCTGAGTCCATTCACGTGCTCCAGCGCCATCAGGTAGGCCAACCCAACGGAAGCCGACGAGCTAAGCCCACCAATGGGCATGTTGCCCTCAAGCACGCCGTCGATCCCCACCTCGATCCGGTAGTGACTCTGCAATGCTACCGCTGCGCCGCGCGCGTAGTTGCCCCAGTCCCCATCCTGTCGTGGCGGGATGTCCGCGAGGTGAAATTCCACCCTGCCGGGAAAGTTGAGGCTTTCCAGTCGCACCCAGCCATCCGGATTCGGCACGTAGGCGAGCAGGGTGCTCCGGTCGATCGCCATCCCGGTGACCCGGCCGAGCTGGTGGTCCACGTGGGCGCCGAGCGGAGCAATCCGATACGGCGACTTGATGATCCGCACATCCTCTTCCCGCGCCCCGAACCGACGCTGCACCTCGGCGATCAAACGCTCAGCCCGCCGCATGTCCCGCGGTGACAACGACCGAAGATCGATCACGTCGAATACCGTGCGACCTGCCTCAATCTGAGACGTTAGCGACACCATTTGCTACCCTCTCCAGGCTCGAGATACGTCACGACTTCTGCCGAGAATCTACCGCGAATCAACTTCCGTACCACTCTACCACCTCGCCTGTTCAACCCCACAGACCCACGCTCTTCGCGGCCCACCGCCGACCCCAAGACAAGAAAGGAGTTGCCAAAAGAGCACGAACAAAGCGGAATCACACCGGAAACACGGGGACGGGGAGCAAGACCCACGCACGCTGCCGTGGGACGTGCGATCAGAAATTCCACAGCGGGGGCAGTCGATCCGGATTCGGAGCCCTCTTGCGGATCAAATACCCTTCGAGCCAGCCCCGACAACGCTCCGGGTGCAGAGTGCATTCCACGATCATCGCGTGATCCAGGCTGTTGATCCGGTCGTTCGCCGCGCGCAGCGCGTCCATGCTGTTCTTCAGAGCCTGCTCCACGGGCATCCGCTCCGGGTTGATGTCGATTCCGAAGTAGCCCCTGTAGC
>CAYXFI010000153.1:0-8573 GCA_964464205.1 uncultured Cytophagia bacterium | reverse complement strand
CATCAAACGCGCTCAGCGCATCCTCGACGAAGATCACTACGATCTGGAGCGCGTGAAGGAGAGGATCCTCGAATTCCTCGCGGTACGCAAGCTGAAGCAGGATCAGAAAGGGCCGATCCTCTGCTTCGTGGGACCCCCTGGCGTGGGCAAGACGTCGCTGGGGCGGTCGATCGCCAGGGCGCTGGGTCGCAAGTTCGTGCGCGTGTCGCTGGGCGGCGTGCGCGATGAGGCGGAGATTCGCGGGCACCGGCGGACCTACGTGGGAGCGCTGCCTGGACGGATCATCCGGGGGTTGCGGACGGCGGGCAGCAACAATCCGGTGTTCATGCTCGACGAAGTGGACAAACTCGGTGCGGATTTCCGCGGCGATCCCTCCAGCGCCCTTCTGGAGGTGCTCGATCCCGAGCAAAACAACACCTTTGTAGACCACTATCTGGACGTGCCATTCGACCTGTCGCGGGTCATGTTCATCTGCACGGCGAACATTGTAGACACGATTCCGCCGGCGCTGCGCGACCGGATGGAGATCCTAGAACTGCCGGGCTACACGGAAGAAGAGAAGATCATTATTGCTTTCAAATACCTCATCCCCAGGCAGCTCAGGGAACACGGGCTCACGAAGGACCGGCTTCGCTTTCAAAAGCGGGCGGTGCGCCGGGTGATCCGCGAATACACTCGGGAGGCCGGACTCCGCAACCTCGAGCGCGAGATCGCGAACATCTGCCGGAAAGTGGCGAAGAAGATCGCTCTGGAGGGACCGACGTCCGAGGTGATCACCGCTGCGAAGGTGCCCGAGTATCTCGGGCCGCCGAAGTTCTTCTCCGAGGTGGCCGAGCGAACGGCTGAGCCCGGCGTGGCCACTGGGCTGGCCTGGACGCCCGCTGGAGGGGACATCCTCTTCGTGGAATGCACGCGTATGCCGGGTTCCAAGCAGCTCATTCTCACCGGGCAGCTCGGAGAGGTCATGCGGGAGTCAGCTCAGGCTGCCCTATCCTGGGTTCGTTCCCGTGCCCACAAGCTGAGAATTGACGAGCGGTTCATGGAGAATAACGACATCCACATCCACGTACCAGCGGGTGCGATCCCAAAGGATGGCCCGTCCGCGGGGGTGACGATCGTGACGGCCCTCGTGTCTTTGCTCTCCGGCAAACCGGTGCGACCGGACCTGGCCATGACCGGCGAGATCACCCTCCGCGGAAGAGTACTTCCCGTGGGCGGAATCAAAGAGAAAGTGCTGGCGGCCCATCGCGCCGGCATTCGAACCGTGATTCTACCCGCCCGGAACAAAAAGGACCTGGAAGAGGTCCCGAAGGAGATTCTGGAGGATCTGGAATTCCACTTCGTCGAGAATCTCGACCAGGTTCTGCGAGTCGCTTTCCGCAAGTCGGCGCCGCAGAAGAAAGGAGTGGCACGCAAGGCCGCCGCTGAGCGTCAGGCTGCTGTGGCGAAGTAACCGATGGCTGGTTACCACGTGCCCGGGGCTCTCTCCGGGCTCCGCTGAGAGGGTGCTGTGGAAGAGCTTGGGTCCGGTTGGCCTGCGACCGGAGAACGGATTCGGGTGTTGTGGCGACACGGTCTACTGGTGTGGAGAGGACTGGATGGTCGACAGAAACATCGCCGAGATTCGCGCAGCCTTCGAGCGAGCTGGACAGGGACATGTGTTCCGGTACTGGGATGAGCTGAGTTCCCAGGAGAAAGAGCAATTTCTGGAGCAATTGGAGAGGATCGATCTCGAGCTGGTTGAGCACTTGCAGGATCTGCTCCGGAGACATTTGAACGGTGAGGTACACCGCGGCGATTTGGAGCCGGTGGACGTGATTCCGCTCCCGAAATCTGACGAAGACCGGAGGGAGCGCGAAAGGGCGCGCGTCAAGGGTGAGGAGGCGCTGCGCGAGGGCTGGGTGGCGGCCCTACTGGTCGCGGGCGGGCAGGCTACTCGCCTGGGCTACCCGGGGCCTAAAGGCACTTTCCCGATCGGCCCGGTGACACAGCGGTCTCTCTACCAGTACCACGCGGAGAAGATCCTGGCGATGAGCCGGAAGTACGGTCGGCGGATCCCCTGGGCAATCATGACTAGCCCGGCCACCGACTCCGCGACGCGCGAGTTTTTCGAAGAGCATGGGTATTTTGGTTTGTCCCGGGAGGACGTCCTGTTCTTCGTGCAGAGCACAGTTCCGGCTCTGGGGCCGAACGGCGAGCTATTGCTGGCCGAGAAGGGGAGAATCTTCGAGAGCCCGAACGGCCACGGCGGTGTGCTTTCCGCCCTGGTGGAGAGCGGAGTGTTGGGTGAGCTCAAGCGCCGGGGAGTGAAGGTCTTTTATCATTTCCAGGTGGATAACCCGCTGATCCGCATCTGTGACCCCGTGTTCGTCGGCTTTCACCTCCTGCACGACGCGGAAATGAGCGCAAAGGTTCTGCGCAAGCGCGACCCCTACGAAAAGCTGGGCGTTGTGGGCCGACGGAACGGCCGTTTCGCCGTGATCGAGTACAGCGACCTCACGGTGGAGCAAATGGAGGCGCGCGGACCGGATGGCGAGCTCAAGTACTGGGCTGGCAGCATTGCCGAACACTGCTACAACGTGGACTTCGTGGAGCGCGTGCTCCGCGAGGCGGGACATTTGCCGTATCACGTTGCCCACAAGAAAGTTCCCCACCTGGACGAGGAGGGGCGTCTCGTAGAGCCGTCCGAACCAAATGCCTACAAGTTCGAAATGTTCGTGTTCGACGCTTTCCCCTTCGCCGAACGCGCCGTTTTCCTAGAGGCGAATCGGAGCGAAGAGTACAGTCCCGTGAAGAACGCCGAAGGACAGGACAGCCCGGCGACGGCCCGTCGCGACATGATTCGGCTGTTCGCCCGTTGGCTGGAAGAAGCGGGGGCGCGCGTTCCGCGGCGGGAGGACGGCGAACCAAGCGTCAGGATAGAGATCAGCCCGCTGTTCGCCCTGGGCCCGGAAGATCTGAAAGAGAAGATTCGGCCGGGATTCACCTTTGACCAAGATCTGGTTCTCGAGTGAGGGAATCGACGCGGGGGGATGCCTCTGCCTGGGCGAGGGGTGGATGCCGGAACCGATGTGAGAGCCCCGATGTCGAAACGCAAGCGTCGAAAACGCACGTGGGTGATTCTCGGGGCTTTTCTGTTTTTGGTTCTGCTCTTTTCGCTCACGACTGCCATCTACGTTCGACTGCGCTACCCACCTGAGGAGGTCGGCCGGCGGGTCGCCTCTCTTCTGTCCGATCGTCTCCGTCGTCCGGTGCACATTGGCGGGACTTCCTTCCATCTTCTGCGCGGCTTTGTGATCGATTCCCTGCGGATCGGGATGCCCTTTGTCGGTACCTCAGCCCTCGACTCACTCCTGGTGGGCCGGGTCGAGCT
Source organism: uncultured Cytophagia bacterium (assembly GCA_964464205.1). Classification (GTDB taxonomy): domain Bacteria; phylum Zhuqueibacterota; class Zhuqueibacteria; order Oleimicrobiales; family Geothermoviventaceae; genus Zestofontihabitans. Next base: position 5,200 of record CAYXFI010000153.1, on the reverse strand, counting down.
GCGCTACGATCCCCGGGCGCTTCTGCATCGAAAGATTCACATCAGGAGTGTGAAGCTGCAGGAGCCCGAACTATTCGCTTCGTTTCGAGAGGGAGAAGAACGGGAGAGCTTCGCTCGATCCAGGCGTGCGACGATCGTGGAGACGGGGAAGCACGGTGGACTTCCACTGGCGCTGGAGGTGTCGAGTGTCGAGGTCACGGACGCGGTGATCGCCGTGATGGCGGAGGCCGAACGGTACCGCGTGCGGGTCCGCTCGCCCGGCTGGACGCTCCGAACGAAGGGCTGGCGTTTGGAGAGAGGCAGCAAGGCCACCGCATCCCGCCTGCCGCAGGTGGAGGTCACCTGCGGTGCGCCCGTGGTCGTCGCTGTGCAGTCCGGTGGACTGGAACTGACCGCGGAGAGCCGCTGGACCTTCGCGTTGCGATTCGCTCCGGACTCGATGCGGGGTGGCAGATTGCAACTGGGCTGGGCGGCGGACGAGTTGGAGCTGCGGGAGGTCTCGCCTGGATCTCCGCGCCTGCTCAGAGTACCGCGGCTCTTCCGCACCACGCTCGACGGGCAGGTGCTGCTCTCGGACACGGCCTTTGCGCTTCGTTCCCGCTCGCTGGAGCTAAGCGTTCTCGGATCGGAACCGGCGGGTGGACTCTTGTCCTGGGTCAGCCGTAACGAGGGAGGACCAGTGGTGCGGGTCCGCTTCGAGGATCTGCAGCTTCCGGCCGACGAGCTTCTCCGGCTTGTGATGGGTTGGCGCCCGGAGCTGCGGGGCAATCTGAAACCCACGGGCATCGAGGAGACGAGTCTGCGGCTGAGCGTTGCCGAGTTGCGCCGGTGGGGGTCGCCCGACACCACGGAGCTGACGCTTCTGTGCGAGGTGGAAGCAGAACGGCTGGGCGAGGAAGTGAGACGTTTCGCGCTCGATTCGCTTTCCCTCGGTCTGGAGGCCTCGCTCTCGGCCTTGGGCGGCAGATTGGATTGGCTGGAGGTCACGGCGACGGCTGTGGCTCAGTCGTGCTCGTTGACCGTGAGGGGGAAACCGCAGGTGCTGCGTTTGCTCACGTTCGACGCCGGAGCAGCGCTCGATTCGACCCTGTGGCCGCGACGCGCCCACGCCCATCTCGAGGTGCAAAGGGGATTCGGGGCGTTCTTCTACGGGGAATCGGACTGGGAGACGGCCGGCAGCCGCCAGAGCTTGCGCGGGAAAGCGGAGCTTCAGGTCCACCACCTCCGACTCGCTTCCCTGCTCGATCTGCCCGCCACTGGACGATTCGACTTCCGCGGGACGGTGTACGTGCCCGGTGACGGGACCATCCGGGTACAAAGTCGCTGGGCGGTGGACTCGGTACTGGTGCTGCGTCCGCTGGAGCCGGTGCTGCTGGCGGCCCAGGAGGGGATATTCGAGGGGGTTGGCACGTTCGATCCGGAGACGGGCCGGGTGGACCTGGCGGCCTGGGATTTCACGCTGGGCGACGCTCTCGCAAGCCACGGGCAAATGAAGGCAGCGCCGGGAGTACTTCAGCTGCGGGTGGACACGGCCGCGATCAGAGTGGGCCCCTTGTATTCCTGGCTTCAGCCCCTCCTTCCGGAGGAAATGAGAGAAATCGTCCTGGCCGGGGAGTTGGGGTTGCGCGGAGCGCTGGAAAAGACCCCAGGCGGCAGCACGGTGCAGGGGCGGCTGGCGATCGCGCAGGGATTGTTCAGTCGTCCCTCTTCGGGTTTCGCGGCGGGGGCCATGGACTTCCTAGGCGACTTCGAAGGAAATCTGCGGACGGTTTCTCTCTCGGGTGCGGGCGTGGTGGACAGCCTGTGGCTTGAGAATCTGGGGCGTCGTGAGATCCGTGACACGCAGGTCCGGGTGCGGATGCGCTACGATCGAGGGATGGCCCGGTTGAGCCTGGACAGCGTGCGGATCTGGAACCCCAGTCTACAGCTTCGCGCTCGGGCGGAGGGTGTGGTGGAAACGAAAGTGCCGGACACGCTGGCGGCGCGCATCCGGTACAGCTTCGAGGCTGATCCCAAGCGATTTGCCTGGGTGGGCGACCGTCTCGCCCTGCTCGGGTCGACCCACGGGTCGGGGCTCATGCAGCTGATCGGGGACCGTCTCCGAATAGCGGGCACCGTGAAGCTGGAGGGTACCGATTTTCGATTCCCGGGGGAGATCCAGATCGAGGACACGTACGGGGTGGTTGGATTTGACTATTGGGTGGATCGCTCCGGGTCGGAGCCGATCTTCCTCCCCTCGGGTGACGACACAACCGAGCTTGCTCTGCACCTGGCTTCTGCGGAGGATTTTCGCTGGGAGCCCCTGTTCCGTCCGCGGTACGATACGCTCTTTGTCCGGTCCCTGAAGGCGGGCGGCTACAGACTGGGGCCGCTGCGGGCACACGTGTTCGCTCGGGATGGCGTGGTGCTCGTACCGTACTTCGAGGTGCGGGCGTACGATGGCTCGATTGGCGGAGGTTTTCTCTACGACATGCGCAACTCCACCAGTCGGGGTGGTGCACTGGAGGTGGACGTCCAGCTTGCTCGGCTGAACTCCGGCGCCCTGCTGGGGCGTAGAGCCGAGCGGGCTGCCCTGCTCACGGCATCCGTGTACGTTCGAGGGAAGGGAATGGAATTGGAGGATCTGCCGGGATACCAGGGATGGCTGGAATTCACCCGCATCGGCCGGCGGGTTGCCGACGATCTCCTGCGCTCACTGGATCCCCAGGGTGCGAACCGGGGCATTCAGAACACTCGTCGTCTGCTGTCGCTCGGATTCCGGCCACGCCGCATGCGGTTTGTGCTGCGGGACGGGTACTTCTATCCCGACATCGTGCTGGAACAGCCGTGGTTCAGCCCGGTGAAGCTGAGCGGCGGGAGGATTGCCATGGGCAGAATCCCAATTCGGATGTTCCTCGGACGCGCGCGGGCACTGGCGGCCCGGTAGCTCGGAGGGGGCACTGGCCGCGGCTGCGCGCGACCTCTTGGGGTTAGGGAGCGGGTACAGGCGTGTAGCGAACTGAGGAGGAGTAGCCATGAGGGCTTGGCGCTGGGGCATTGTGCTGGTGGGTGCGATGGTGCTGACTTCCTGCACGGTGAAAGTGCCGGAGGTGCAGGTGGGAGGTGGGGGCTCTTCCCTGGAAGAGCAGGTCGTGGGTTCGTACGAGAGCATTGGTTCGTCGTACGATGTGATTTCCTCCCGCGCCGTGGGCGGAGTGGTGACCCGAAAGCCTCCCACGCCGGAAGTACGGGCTGCGTACGCCCGTCAGCGCGAGAGGCTGCCGCAGCTCGAGGCGCTGAAGCGCAGTGGCGCGGTGGGAGAGGACAATGCGGGGCACGTGGTGCTGCGCGACGCGGCCAGATTGCCGGAGGGATGGACCCCGGAGTCAGCCCGGGAGCTACTGCGCAACGAGAATTCGGACCGGGACCTGATTGCGAATTGGGTGGCGCAAAGCACGATGCGCTTGCGGCTGACTCCGAAGGCAAAAGTGGTCCGGGCTTTGGCCAAGATGTACCAGCGGCAGTCACCCGAAGGAACCTGGGTACAGGCTGAGGACGGTAGCTGGACTCGCAAATGAGTTCGCGTTGGTACGCCGGACTACTGATCGTAGTTGTCGCCCTCGCCGCCGGATGGGAGAACGTTTCTGGAGGGGTCCGCCGCGATACGGCGGTTGTACGCGTGACGACCCACCCAGCCCGCGACACGGAACCGTCGGTGTCGCCGGACGGCAAGTGGATTGCGTTCGCGTCTCTACGCTCCGGCAACTGGGACGTGTGGGTGAAGCGGGTGGACGGGGGTATCCCCTACCGGATCACGACGGATCCGGCGGCCGACCGACAGCCCCGCTGGACGCACGACGGGCACGGCATCCTCTTCGTGTCGACGCGGGACGATCCGGCGGGGGATGTGTTTCGAGTGGAGGTCAAGCGGAAGGGTGCAGTGGCTTGGCCGGTTGGGAGGCCGCGACGCCTTACCCCCAGATTCTGCCTCGACAGCGAGCCGGATCCTCACCCGAGGGGCAAACGCGTTGCGTTCATCTCGGATCGGGGTGGCGAACCGGGGGTCTGGCTGCTGAGGCTTGGGAATCTGCACACGCGTCCGCTGGCGCACGGCCCGGCCCAGAGGCCCAGGTTTTCCCCGGATGGACGCTGGCTTGCCTGGATCGGCCTGGGGGACGAAGGCCCGGTGCTTGTGCTGGCGCGATTCGACGCGAAATCGGACGCCCTGGCGAGCGATCCGGACACCTTGCGTCTTCCGGAAGGATTTCGGGTCGGTTCATTCGATTTCGACCCGGCGCAGCGCTTTCTGGTGTGCTTGGCCACCACACCGGGCTGTGGGGCTCGGTGCGGTTGGACGTGGCTGCTGCCTTTGCCGGACTCCGTTTCGGCTCGGGGGACCTCTCAGTCACCGCTGGATTCGCTGCCGCCGGTGCCGTATCAGGTCACGTACAGCTTGCGTCCGCTGGACGGTGAACTGGCGTGGCGTCACGGGTTCCGAATCTACACTGAGCGGTCGGGGGACATCTTCGGCCTCGGCCCCGTGGGGTCCGTTCCGGTGCCCGGCTCGGCCGATTCCCTGCTTCGCTGGACGGACAGGCATTTACCGGCCCCCACGCAGCTTGAGCATCTGGACACGACTGTGCCGGAGAGGTCAGTCCTACTACGGCGCGTGGAGGCCTTGAGTCGTGTGGTCGACTACTTCAGGCACGACGCCGAGGCCTGCGCTGCCGCTCTGTACGCCCGCGCTTGCGCCTGGTGGCAACTGGGCATGCCCTCCCGTGCGGAGGCTGACTTGCAGGAACTGGTGCGAACGATCCCGAACGACGCCCGGCTGCGCTACGCGGCGAGGTTGCTGCGCCTCGACATGAGGTGCTTCGCCTCGGGGGCAAATCTGCTGTGGCTGGATCCCCTACCGGCGGTCTCGCTCCGGGACACCACCGCGTACCTCGGTCTCGCTCGTGCTGCGGAGCGGTTTCCTCAGCTCGCAGGGATGGCCTATTTGAGGGCCGCGAGGATCGCGCTGGCGGGGGGCGAAACGGCGGCGGCGTCGCGTTTCGCGGACCGGGTGCTCCGAGAGTTCTCGACCCCGCATCCCTTGGGGCTTGCGGCCCGGTGGGTGAGAGCCCAGGTGGCCTGTCAGGGGACGAGGGGAACCGCTTGCGCGAGCGAGCTGGCGCAGCTCTTGAGTGTGCTCGGGCCGAGCTCACCGCTTTGCGAGGCG
>CAYXFI010000152.1:0-8698 GCA_964464205.1 uncultured Cytophagia bacterium | reverse complement strand
GAGTCCCGTAGCCGTGCCCGCACCCTGCCCGCCGCGGAAACCGAGGTAGAAGGGGGCGATGTGCCCCAGGATGGCCGCGAACCCGGCCAGGTAGCCCATCCATTCGCTGAACCCCAGTCCACGGGCAAGAGCGTAAGCGACGATTCCCTTGGACAGGTCCACCAGCGCCACCAGAACGCCCGCTTTCCACCCCAGGACTTTCGAAGCGTTCACCGTCCCCGCGTTGCCGTCGCCGTGTTCGCGGATGTCGATTCCGGCCGTCCATTTGCCCACCCAGTAGGCCGTCGAAAAAGACCCCAGCAGGTAGCCCCCGAGAATGACCAGGGCCTGCTTGAGCAATTCCATGGCTCAACCCTCCCCGGGAAGCCGCCTTGGGCGCTCCCCGTTCTTTCAGCCCGACGCACGGCCGAAGAAACTCGCCTCGAGCATCGCACACAGCGCATGATACACAGGCTGGTGCAGCTCCTGGACCTCACGGGTGTTTCTCGCGGGCACGCGGATCGCGAGTGCCACCTGGCGCGCAAGGGGACCGCCATCCTCGCCGGTCAACGCGATCGTCTGCATCCCGAGAGCGATCGCCACAGCCGCAGCTCTGCGCACGTTCACCGCCTTCCCGCTGGTGCTGATCCCGAGCAGCACATCGCCCGGCCCACCCAGGCAGTACAGCTCTTGCGCGAAGCCGAGGCGCGGCTCCTCCACATCGTTCTCGAGGGCCGACAACAGGGAGTGATTCAGTCCCAGCACGATCACGGGAAAACCCCGCTGCAGTGAGGAGGCCAGATCGTCGCCCCCTGCTTCGCGAATCGCTTTGTAATGTTCGGGGGGCAGCGGACGCGGAAGCAGGTACGATTTCATGAGCTCGCCAGAAATGTGGAGAGCGTCGGCGAAACTGCCACCGTTGCCGCACAGGAACAGCTTGTGCCCCGCGCGAAACGCCGCCTCGATCACCCCGTACGCATCGAGCAGATCCGGCACCACCCTCCTGAGGTTCGGGCGCTCGTTCCAGAAACCTTCCAAAACCTTGTAGACGGCCCGATTCTCCCGCAGCGCCCGCACCAGTAAATCCCGCCCCGGCGCGCCGCTCAAATGATCCAGGAATGCCGAGAGTTCCAGCCGCTGTGCATCTTCCGTCACTTCAACGCCTCGACGAGTAGTTTGTACAGCGCCGGTATGGTGACGTGCTGATCGCCGCGCACGTAGTGCCCTTTCCCACCGAAGGCTTCGGGGATGCGAGTCACGATGCTCTTCACATCGCGAAAGTAGTAGCCCGGGCGACTTTCGTCGCGCACGTCGCTCAGGTCCACTGGCCGCAGATCGAAGTCCGCAGTGATCAGGCCGGAAGGCCGATTCCCCACATTCGCGGCCATCGAAACGCTCTTGAGCAATACCTCCGGACCGGCCACCGCCGAACCCACGTTGATGAACATGCCGCCGCGGGTCATCTTTTCGACCGTAGCGGCAAAGATCGCGAAGTCCCAGCCCGATGTGCCGCCGGTTGCGGCGCCATCGAACTCCGGGTGTTCGTGCAGGATGTCCGCCCCGATTCCCACGTGCACAGTTACGGGGATTCCGAGGCGGTACGCGCTGGCCGTCACGCTCACTTCCCGGTGCGGGAAAGCCACGCCGCGTTCCGGCCCCGTTTCGAGGATGAACCGGGCCACCGCCTCGCCCATCCCCCAACCCCTGGCGTACCCCTCATTGATGGCCGTATTCAGGTAGTGGCCGGTCTCGTAGGCCAGACCAAACTTGCCCTCGGGCAACGCATTGGGAACGTTCTCGCTGGTCTCTCCGATCATCGCGAGCTCGAAATCGTGAATGATGCCAGCTCCGTTGGTGGCGTAGTGCGTGATGACTCCGCGCTTCATCAGGTCGATCACGAGCGGACCCAGGCCATTCTTGATCAAATGGGCCCCGTTGAACCAGATCACAGGCAGCCCCAACTCCCTAGCCCGCACCAGATGCTGCACCACCTGACGAAGCTCAGCCGAGTCGAAACCCAAGGGGGCAGCGAGTACCTCCTCCGGCTTGACCAGATCGCTCAGAGCCACCTTGTTCGGGCGCTCCGCGATGGGATACCTCTTGATCCGGGAGTAGTCGAAGATGTCGTAGCTTCCGGCGTACCTCGGCATTGTCCCTCCGCTCCGTGTACAAACTAGATCCGCAATCGAAGCCGTCCCGTGCCTCTGCTGCGTCTATCGGGCCGGTCAGCCTCCCGGGTTCTTCGCTCGCGGCAGGGGAAAGCGAGCCGGATCGGCTGCTGAATCGACGCGCGAAACCTCAGGCGGGCGTGCCGTCCCGGTAGTTGGGGTTCAGCCACGGGAGATCGTCGGCGTCGTAGAACGGCCGAAGTCCAACCCGCAGTCTCTCCATTTCGGATTCTTCCAAAGGCTTGAACGAGCGCAACAGAGCCAAGTTCTTGCGGAGCACTTCCAGGCTGTCCATGCCGACCACCGCTGCCGTCACATGCGGAAGGGAGAGGGCGTACAGGATCAGCTTCTCAGCCGGGATGTCCTTGACCTTCTCTCTCGGGCGCACCACCTTCATGACGGACACACCGAGGCCCCGTCTTGCCGCGGCTGGCACAGCCTCCTCCTCGAATTTCTGGCGCCCTTTGCTGTAGTGATTCAGAGCAATGAGCATCGAATCGAACTCGTAGCGCTCGGCCATCGCTTTCATCGCACGGGCCGAAAGGTGGCCGGTGTAGCCAATGAAACGAACGACCTTCTGCTCCTTGAGGCTGAGCATCCACTCGTACAATCCGCCTTTCTTGCCGATCTGTTCCACGTCGGCCATGTTGCGGATTAGGTGAATCTGGTACAGGTCGAGGTGGTCCGTCTGAAGGCGTCTGAGGCTTTCCTCCAGGTGGCGCTTCGCTTCGTCCAGTTGACGCGCTTTCACCTTCGACGCGAGAAACACCTCCTTGCGGCGGCTCTTGAGCACACGGCCCAGTCGTTCTTCGCTCACCACGTCGTGGAACACGTAGTCGTGCGCTGTGTCCCAGTAGTAGAGACCGGCATCCAGCGCTTCGTTCAGCAGTTTCTCGGCCTCCTCCTCGGATTGGATGCTGCAGAACCGGCTACCGCAGCCGAGGCCGATGATCGGCAAGCGCACACCGGTCTTACCGTGGACGCGGGTGGGCAGGCCCTTCGGGTCGTACGGCCGCTCTTCCCCAACCCCCGTCGAGCGCGTGAATCCCAGCGCCAGCGTGCCCACCGCCACAGTTCTGACGAAATCCCTGCGACTAATTACGCTCACCATCGCTTTTCCCTCCTCGGCGGATTGCCCCGCTTCAGCTTTCCCCCGCACCCGCCGGAACCGCCCCGCTGACGATTCCTCCAACGCCCAGCACAAAGCCCAGTCCGACCAGCCAAGATCCCGCGCCGCCTGCGAGCTCGCGAGCGTACCCCAGCACAACGAGCAGTGCGGAACACAGTACGAGCAAAGCCAGCCACGCTCGGACTGACAATCCCAGGAAAACGCGATTCACCATCTACCTCCCGCTCTCACTTCGGCCACACCCCCAGAACCGATAGTAGCTTCGCCCACGCCCCCATCCCGGCCACGTACACGGCCAGGAGCAGCAACGCATTCCAAATGTACCCCTTTGTACCGTGATTCACAAATTCTCCCAGGTAGTCCGTACGATTTTGCAATAGATAGAAACCAAGATACGCAATCGGCAGCATCAGCAAGTTGAGCGAAGACGTGAGCACGGGGAGCCAGAACGGCAGGGAGTAGAACGCCCCCAGCAGACCGATATTGGCGACCATCGTGGCCGCGCGGTACCGCCAGCCGGTGAGTTCGAAACCGAACATCTCGCTCAGCACGAAGCCCGCGATCACCATCTCGAGGATCGCCGTGGTCAGGCACATGCTCAGCACGCCAATCGAGAAGACGATCCGCCCCAGCGTCAGGCCAATGATCGGCTCGAGCGTGTGCGCCACATCCACAGCCGATCGGACGTGGATCCCGCGCACGTACAGGGTGTTGGCAGTGGCGATCACCACGAGCGAAGTGGCCAGGACGAAAGGAATGAACGTGGAGACAGCGAGATCGAAGTTTTTCAAGCCCCGGTGTTCCTTCCCCCAGCCGCGCGCCAGAAGCGTGTACGGGTACAGAAAAGTCTGATTGACGCCCACCGCGGCTCCGAGACCGCCGAGGACAATCGTGATCCCGCGGGCAACCTTCGGCAGGTGAAACCCGAACAGGCCGCGGAAGAGCTCGCCCCAGTCGACGCCGGTCTTCACCACCACCGCGGCAAAGGCCAGGATCATCACGTAGAGGAAGTACTTGAGCGTCCGCTCGAAGAGGACGATTCCTTTTCGCTTGCCCGAACCGTACGTCCAGGCGATGGAGGTGACGACCACGAGCAACAGCAGCGCTACGGGCCAGCGCGGCACGCAAAGACCGGCCACGTCGGCGATGTCCCGCAGCACCGCCGTGCCAAGTGAGTACTGCGGGAAGGCCCACACGATGGATGCCAGCAGCACGTTGAAGGCCCAGAAAACGGCCATCAGCGGGTGCAGCTTGTACCAGAACACGTCGTACGTGCGGGCGCGGGTGACGAGCACCTGATGCCCGATTGCGGCCAGCACCACCACGCCCAGGAAAATCCCAACCGGCTGTACCCAGAGCAGCTTGTAGCCGAAAACCGACCCCGCAAAGATTGAACTTCCTGCCGACCCCGCGCCGAGGGTGATCGCGCTCTGCAGCCACCCCGGACCGGCGAAGCTCCAGTACCCCCGCAGCCGCCGAAACAAACTCTTTTCCCGATTGATCGCCCGAAGCTGGTTGACCTCATCCGCGAGCGCCTCGGGATCCCGCTCCTCCACCATCGGGAGCCCGATCCGGATTTTGCCTCCAGGTGGGCGAAGCATCCGCTCCTCCAGGAACGATCAGACTAGCACTGGCCTCTGGATACGACTCTCAGGAATGCAGCGGAGCCAATCTCAAAGGGCAGCAAGGAGAATCACGGGATGCCTTTTCACTTGGCATCATCTCTCTCCCCAGCTTCTCCTTCCTCCCGAAGACCGAGATCACCCCGTATTCTCCGAAGCGCTACGCAAAGACCCGGAAGCTCGCGACGAGCCGTTTCGTAGACCCGGGCCACGTCCACGCCGAAGTTGGCGTGACTGAGTTTGTCTGGCATCCCCGCGATCTCACGCGAAGGGATCTCAGGGTACTGACTCCTCACATTCTCCGGTATCCGCTTTGCAGCTTCGCCGAGGACCTCAAGTGCGCGAACTACGGCGAAAACCGTGCGATCGTCGGATCGGAAAGCTTCCAGGTCCATCTCCCCGACGAATTGCCGCGCTTTCTCAACGGCCATCAGCATGTCGTTCAGGTAGTCCTCGTACGTTCGTTTGAGAGGATTCATATTTCGATCACGCTCCCGAGGGCGATCTTTCCGATCGCGGGCTTCAAGCTGCGCTTCTCGACCAGGTCCACTTTGATGCCCAGCAAATCGCTCAGCTCGTTCTCGAGCGCTACGAACTGTAGAAGTGTGAGAGGCCGGTCGTCGAACTCCACCAGTAGGTCGAGATCGCTTCCGCCAGCTTCTTCGCCACGAGCGTAGGATCCGAAAATTTCCAGCTTCAATACACCGTAGCGCCTTCGCAGGTCCGGCATATGGGTCCTGAGGATTTCAACGATCTTTCTGAGCTCGTCCGAGCGCTCACGCATTGCAAGAACCTCCTCCTTCAATCGGCCGCGCCGCCGGTGCGGCGGCGTGAAACGCCCCCAAAGCGAAGCGGCGAATCCAGCCAACGCCGGTTCAGCTCAGGGAAAGCGACCTAGCTCTGGCGCCGAAAGCAAACACCGCATCGCTGGGAACCACGGCGCCAAGAAGCGTGCCTACACTGGTGTCCTGGAACCACTGAGACACCGAATTCGCGAAGGCGTCACAGAGTGAACAGAACCTGGGACATCGCCGACAATGTTGCCAAAACACACACGTCCCGCTCCGTTTCCTCGGCTGGGCGCAGGGTCATACGTTGGTTCTCTTTTTCGGGTCAACGCACGCTCAAGCCACGGGGCAGGCTCCGCATGGGCAACACCCCGCCGGATACGTTGGCTTTCCTACCTCTCTCTGTGAAATCCTCTGTGCCCTCGGTGTCTCGGCGGTCATGGGCCACCTTCTCGCAGTCCTCCTAAATGGAAATCCCCTGCCCTCATTGGGTTCCGGCACAGCCACGGCTCTCAATGTCGCTGGCCTCTCGCTTGCGGGCTATCCAGCAAACTCACAGCGTCCGCAGCACCACCTCGTACTCCACCCAATTGCGGTCGCTCCACACCTCCGCCGCCTTCAGAAATCCGTTTCGGAAGGGCCATTCGCCCGGTCGCAGTCGAAGTTCAACGGATTCTGGCCAGAGCACGCGGTACGTCTGACGGGCCCCAGCAAGCGCAAACTCGGCGTGCCGCTGGCCGATCTCCACCTTGGCGATTTCCTTCCCGTCGAAAGTCCACAGAGGCCAGAGCACACCCGCGCGTCCACTTTCACCGTGCAGCTCTTCTCGAACCACAAGCTTCCCGCCGGAGAGCCTGAACCGGCGCACCACCCGGGGCCCATCTGGAACCTCGTAGACGGCCACGAAGCTCACGGCATCGGGACGCTGTTCGACCTCCGACACCCGCCACGAGCCGCCGAGCGTCTCGTAGTCGTACAGCGAAAGGCCGTCCACCGATCCGGACCGCTCCCAGATCGTGCTCAAAGCCACGGTACCGGGGCCGTCCACCTCTCGCGTCCAGTTCCGTTTGCGGTAGTGCGAGGTGTTGACACTGCCGTCCGAGATCCCGCGGAGGAACGGTGCGTGCAACCGAAGGACGCCAGTGGGATTGTAGCCGTGGTCCGCGGCGTGGTCGATCAGGACGTACAGGCCCGCGCAACTGGCCACGGTCTTTCGGAAACCAGGCGCCGTGAAGTTCGCCCGCTCTCCGTCGTCGAGGGTAAGTACAAATCCGCCCAGCTCGGCGGGTGTCCAGCCCTCGGGAATCTCGTCGTTGGCGTACGTGTAAGCGTTGGCCAGCATCGAGGCGGCCAGCAAGTTGTACTGGGAGTGGTAGGAGTAACTCTCGAACCCCCACCGGGCGGAAGGGTCGAAATGATTCTTCACAATCCAGAGCTCGCCGGTGACGCGCACCCAGCGCTTCACGGAGGACAGTCCCAGACGTGCGGCCCGTTTGAACGCCGAAGCCTCCGCCTTCATGCCGGACCGCCAGAGCTGATCGGCCAGGATCTCGAACGTCGCCGACTGCGCCGCCTCGTTCCACTGGTGGTGCGCGCTCCTTCCACCACAGGGCACCTCGCCCGCCGGCGACTGCAGAAACAGCGCCGACCATCCGCCGCGCAGGTGGTGTTGCCACATCTGTTCAAGGTATTCACCGTCGTAACCGTTGGCGAGCAGCAAAGCCAGGTGGTAGCGGGTGAACACGTCGTAGGCCATCGGGTTGTGTGGATCGACGTACATACCGTGCGGGGTGAAGCGGGTCATCTGAATGGGCAGGTAACGGGAGACGAAATCCATTCCACCCAGTCCAGCCCGGGCGCGCAGGAATTCGCCCGTCAGGGCCACGAAGTTCCAGTTGTGGATTCCGTCCGGGGTGCCTTTGCGCTCGAGCGTGGCCTGGTAGGAGCGAGTTGGCACGAGCTGACGCAGCTCCGATTCCCACTTGTGCACTCGCTCGCGGCTCACCTGCTTGCGGAAGAAGCGCAGCGCGTGCATCAGCTTCACGGTGAAGAAATCGCCATGGTTGTCGGCTGCACGCCCCTGGACCAGCGTGCTCACCGCCCAATCCATCGCCTTCGCGCCCGATTCCAGTAGCTCCGGTCGGAGTTCGGGGTCAGCGTCACAGAGCACCGCAACGCAGTGAGCGTAGCACGGTGTGCTGTACTGCCTTTCGCCCTCCGTGTACGGGTCAATGATCGCCCCGCGCTCGTCCTGGAAGTTGCGGAAAAAGCGGACGATCCCCAGCACCACGTCGAGGTAGTCGGAGCTACTGAGCCCCGTGGGCTCGGGAGGAGAGCTGGAGCCCGCGGCGTCGAGGAACTGCTGCACGTAGCGGGCCAGCGGTCCAAGATCCTCCCAACGCTTCGGAAGAGTGGAACTTCCGAGCAGTGGTAGGGCGCGCAGGTAGACTGGAGTCAGCGCAGCGGTTTTGAGAAAACGGCGCCGATTCACCTTGTCCTCCCTCCGGTTTCGCGCACTGCAAAGCCGTCTCCGCCACGGCCTTCTCTTCCTCAAGGCCGGACGCGGAACGGGCGTTCACTGTCGATTGCCCCACACCCGGATGTCGTCGAAACAGCCCGTGTCGTCGAACGAACCGATCCCCACGGTGCCGTGTCGCAGCGTGGTGTCGATGGCCGTGAGGATGGGCTTGGTCAGGTCATCGAGAAACGCCTCGACCCGTCCGCTCTCGGGATCGTACTGCACGCGGAAGCGGTGCCACTCCGCGTCTTTGAGTCTGGCCTCGCTGCCGCCCGCGGGTTCCAGATTGACCTTAACCCGATCCGCGCCGTTCACGAGGCCAATGATGTTGTGCACCCGATCGCTGCGGGCCGAAAAGTGGACGTAGTAAAAGTGGAGCGAATCCTGGAAGTTGAAGAACACGTTCAGGTCCCGGTTCGGGTTTTCTTCAGAAGCGGCGCAGCGGAACCTGCCCTCGATCGCGAAGCCGCGCACGTCCAGGTCCCGAATCACGG
>CAYXFI010000151.1:0-8745 GCA_964464205.1 uncultured Cytophagia bacterium | reverse complement strand
CAAGTCCGCAGGCGGCAAAGTGGCACAGGGCCTCTGGGCGGTACGGCACCTGCCGGGTCCTCGCTTCCGCACAACAGGCAGCTCGCGCCACGTCCAACTGGCTTCCGCCCAAGCGGAAATGACGGGTTCCGGGCGCTCCCAAGTGCGCCTTTGCTGTCCAATTTCCACACGCTCTGGGGCCGTTTCGCGTGGAACGGCATGGAAGCCGTTTCAGCTTCACCACGGCGAGCCAGGTGTTCTCCGCCTGGGCGCTGTACACGCACCCTTGCTGGAGGCCCCAGGGACCGTTGCCAACTACTCGGGCAGAGGTCTCGGCAACCGCTCCTCGACCGGCGGCAGTGGCGGGAATGGCGCGTGCGGTTCCGTCTGGTACCAGTAGGCCACGCTGCACCAGTCGTCCGCCCGGTCGTTGGCGTGTCCGTGCTCGATGGTCACCCGGATCGATTTCTTGAACGGGATGGGATCCGGGATGTGGAAGCGATACACCGTCCACTTGGCACCCTTCTTGTGCTGAGTCCCTTCTTCGGCCTGGTTCCCGGGACAGCCGAAATACGGGTAGCTGAAGGGTTTGCCGAAGCCCCAGGCCCCGCAGAAGTAGTCCTCGGACCCGGTGCCGTTCAGGGTTGGAAGGGTGTCTCCGTCGACGAAGATCATGTCGTCGCCCTCCCCCCACCAGCCGTCCTCGTTGAGCCGCACGTTCAGCACCACTCCCACGTAATGCCCGGTGCCTTCGGCTTCCATGAAGACGTAGTTGTTCTCGCCGCGCAGGTTGATCTTCTTTTGCCCCTCCGGCCACTCCACCCGTTCGCACGGGTATGCCTGGCGGTACTGGGCGTGGAAATAGGCGATTTCCGGGACGGGCCGTTTGAGTTTGCGCCAGTCGATCTGGTAGTAGAAAGCCCGCACCGGCTGCTGGCCTTCGTTGGTCACCGTGATGCGAGCCGACTTGTTGAAGGGCATGTGCCAGTAGCAGTTGAGGGCCCTCTCCGTGCCGATGGCGATCGGTTCTGAGACGAAGTGGTAGTACTCACCGTGCCCCAGTCCGAAGAAGTCGCCCACGGGGGTTTCCACGCTGGGATCCTTTTCGCCATCCCAGTACATGCGGAGCACGAGCTTCTTCAGATGGTACTCCTCCCGGCTGGCAATGGTGAACCAGATGTGATGGATGATGCCCGGGCCCCTCAGCTCGGCCAGCGTCCGGGTTTCGCCCGGCTGGATCGGATTGCCCCAGTTGCCGTCGTCGTTACCCCCGGTGCGGTCGTAGCTCGATGCCCGTTGCGCTTGGAAATCTTTCAGGTACGGTAGCTCGGCCAGCGCACCCCCCTCGTTTCCCGGTCGGGAGCAACCTGTGAGCACTGCCCCCAGCCCCAACAGCGCTACCGCGACGGCCGCGTGGTACTTCATGGCATCTCCTCCTCAGATTGGGTTCTCTGCCACGCTCACGTTCACTGCGATGACCGCGACCTCTTCTCTTTGAATCGAATCTCCCGATGGGTAGGCTTGTTGGCGAATCGGTTTCGGAGTGAGGATACGGCACTCTGGCCGCCGTGAGGCGGCACGGCGGCGACGGGCCCGCAACTAGAGCAGCTCGCTCACGTGCACGACCTCCACGGGTACGTGGAAACGACGCGCGCCGTAGCGGAGCTGGATGATGCAGGCCGGACACGCAGTCGCGAGCACGGCGGCCTCTGTGGTGCGTACGTTCTCCATTTTCCGGCGGAGAATATCGGCCGAGAGATCGGGGTGCGCCACGTTGTACGATCCCGCTCCTCCGCAGCACATGTCCGCCTCCGGCAGCTCGACAAACTCCAGATCCTGACCGCGACGCAGGATTTCGCGCGGTGCTTCCTTTTCGCCCAGGTGGTGCGCCAGATGGCAGGGATCGTGGTAGGTCACACTCTGGCCGTGCCGCGAATTCGGGCGCAGCTCGGTCTCCGCGAGAATCTGAGTGGCGTCCCGTACCCGTTGCGCGAGCGCTTCAGCCCGTTCGCGCCACTCGGGTTCGTCCTGGAGGATCACCGGGTACTGCTTGAGGAATGAAGTGCAACTGGCACAGTCGCTGGTGATCCATTTGCTCGTGGCTTGGGAAAGCACGCGAATGTTCTGCTTGGCCAGATTCTTCGCGGCTTCGAGATCACCGTAGGCGAAGGCGGGCAGCCCGCAGCACACGTTCTCAGGGGTGGACACCCGAAGACCGACCCGGTCGAACGCCCGGAGCGTAGCCAGCGCGGTTTCGGGCAGGGCGTAGTTCATCGCGCAACCCGTGAAGTAGGCCACGTCGGAGCGTTCCGTCGGGGCCACGAGGTTCACCTCGTGCAAGCGCTGGCGGAGGAATCGCCGTGGTACCGAGTCCACGATGCGCTCGGCTTCGGCCAGATTGCGGCCGTACCAGCCCACGATTCGCAGGGCCTGGACGGCGCCGGAAATGCCGCTACGTTTTCCCAAGGACACGAGGCGAACCAGCCGGTCCATCCGATCGCGGTCGGGGAGGAGTTCGCGGAACACGAATCTCTGCAAAGCAGGCGGACCTTCCTTGCCGTGCAGCGAAGCCCGCGCGAGGGCCATCACCTCGGCTGTACGTACAGCGGGGAAGCACTGCGTGGTGCAGGCCCCGCAGAGGAGGCACTGAAAAACGCTGTCTCGGAGACGACGCGAAATCGCGAGCTCGCCCTCGGCGCTGGCGCGAACCAGGTGATTCCGGCCGCGCGCTACCTCCGTCTCCACACCGGTGACCAAGTAGGTGGGACACACCGATTGACAGTAGCCACACCGGTTGCACCGCGAAGCTTCTTCCACTGCCCGTTCCCGGGCGCGGGATTCAAGCTGGGAGTCTGCCATCGATCTCTCCGAACGGGGGGAATGGGACCAGTCGGTTCTCCGGGTCAAAAATGCGCCGCACGGATCGCATCTTGGGGCCCGCGGCATCGTTCAACTGCCACAGATGGTGACCGAGCTCCTTCAATCGCCCGAGCACCTCTTCGGGGGCGACCAGCACATCGAGCCGACACCCGAGCCCGGAAGCGTCGGTTCGGAGGGCGATCAGCTTTTCCGCCAACTCGTCGGCGCGCGCCCCCTCAGTGCCGACTCGCAGGTAGCCCTCGCCGGTGCCTGCGCCGATCCAGCAAAGGGCGTCGTCGGCGCGCGAGAGCGCTTCCAACGCTCTGATGCTGTCTCGCACGCGACAGCGGAGACCGACCACGAGCTCGGCTGAACTCCATCCCTGGTAGAGGCGCTCCTGGTACCGCCTCCAGAAGCGGGTGGATGCTTCGTCGACGAGCTCTGCGTCCGCACGGTAGTGCCCGCCCAGGCAGTCGGTCACCTTTCGAGCCGCCGCTTCGACGACGCGACGGGTACCGTGGATTTCAACTGCGAGCACCTGGGCGACCCCCTCGGGGAATTCCAGCCCTCCGACGCGGTCGAATGTCCGCCGATTCAGCGCTTCCAAGCCGGCGATCGGTTGGGGCAATTTGAGCAACTCCTGAGCCGCGGCTTCGAGGGGTTCCACGCCATCGAAACCGAACAACAGGGTAGATTCCTTCTCCGGCAGCGGGCGAAGTTTGAAGGTGATTTCCGTCAGTAGACCGAGAGTTCCAAAGCTGCCGACGAACAATTTGCTCACGTCGTAGCCGGCCACGTTCTTCACGGTCTTTCCGCCGAAGCGCACGAGCTTTCCGTGGGTCAGTGCAGCGCGCACGCCCAGCACGAGGTCGCGCGGCGACCCGTAGAGGAACTGGCGGGGCCCACCTGCTCCGCAGGCCACGATTCCGCCGAGTGTGGCCTCTTCGCCCCACGGACTGTCCAGAGGGAGCCATTGGCCGTGATCGGCCAACTTCTCTTGCAGATCGCGGTATCGCACCCCGGCTTGCACCGACACGGTGAGGTTCTCCGGGTCCAGATCGGTGATCTCCCGCAGCTGGGTGAGCCGTACTTCGGCGACGGGGCCTGGGGGTAGGCGGTCCTTCCCGCCCCAGTGCCGTTTGGTCCCGGCGCCGAGGGGGAAGATCCGGTGCCCTTTCGCCGATGCTTCGCGCAGGACCTCGAGCAGCTCCTGCTCATCGCGGGGACGTACTTCGCTGCCCGGCATTTGTTCGCCTACCTCTTCGTGAGGTGCAGATCGTCCGTCAACTGAGCGGCTTCGTGGCGGGCGCCGGCCACTCTCGGGTGAATCAACCGTGCTTCGTACGGTACCTTCGGAGCCGGTGCAAAGTAGCTGGTCTGGCTCGCAGCCGCAGGCTGCCGACGGGGTTCGACGTCGCCCTTCTCGCCAATCGCGAAGCTGTCGAGGATCTTGCCGTCACGTCGGAGGACGGTGACCTGGATCTGGTCCGGTGTGGCGTCCACTCGCACGAAATGGAAAGCGGTGGCCCAGCGGTCGCCGGCTGCCAGGCGCCGCGGTTCAACGGGGTAGAGACCCGCTCCGCCCCCACCCGTCGTGATCAGAAGCACGCTCTCGCGGCGGGTCCGGTAGTAGAAATGGTCGTGGCCACAGAACACGATGCGCAGTCTGGAAGCTTCACTCAGGATCGGCAGCAGGTCGCGCAGGATCTTCTCGTTTGTCGGGGAACGGCGCGGATTCGGACTGTACGGAGGCCGGTGAAAGTAGACGAAAATGTGGCTCGCCAGCGAGTCGTCCAATTCGGTTCGGAGCCAGGCGAGCTGCTTTCGCCACAGGTCCGCCTTGGGGTCGATTTCAGAATTGATGGCGATGAACTTGCAGAAACCGGCCCGAAAACTGTAGAACAGCCCGGTCGTGTCCGCCCACGGCAGTCGGAATACGCTGCGGAAGAAGGGCCCGCGGTCGTGATTGCCGAGGGTGGGTAGCAGTGGGAACTGGGAACGGAATCGGGCTGTCTGGGTTTGGAACCTGCGCCATTGGCTGGTCGACGTGCCTTTCGACACGAGGTCTCCTGTGTGCAGTACGAAATCCGGGTGCTGCGCGGTGATGGCCCGGAGCAAACGGGCGTGCTGCGCGTTGGGACGCGAATCTCCGTACACCACGAAACGGATGTGGAGGGAGTCGTCCAGGACCCCGAGACGGTCGGTCTCGGTCATCCCCCGGGGAAGCGTGTACGGCTCGGGCTCCGAGCAACCCAGGAGCAGAATGCACGCGAGCGTGGCGGCGAAAGCGGATCGGAGATGCAGACGTCGGATCAACGGGATTCCCTCTCCTGGTCAGGCACGTGCGCTTCTCACGAATCCGGGAAAATCTTCCCCGGGTTGGAGACTCCGAGCGGATCGAAGGCGCGTTTGAGCTGCTGCATTAGCCGCAGCTCTTCCTCGCCGAACACGAGCTTCATGGCTTGGCGCTTTTCCAGGCCAATGCCGTGTTCGCCGGAAATGGTGCCCCCCACTTCCACGCAGACCTCCAGGATCTCGTAGCTGGCCCGCAACGCCCGCTCTTTCTGATCGGGATCGCTGGCGTCGAATACGATGTTGGGGTGCAGGTTACCGTCGCCCGCGTGCAGCAGGTTGCCGACGGTGAGGTTGTACTTGCGGGCGATTTCGCCCACGCGCTTCAAGACGTAGGGTAGTTGCGTCCGTGGTACGGTGCCGTCGGCGACCATCGTGGACGGCTGGATTCGGGTCATTGCGCCGTAGGCACCGCGTCGTCCCGCCCATAACTGATCGCGCTCTTTGTCGTCGCGGGCCAGGCGCAGTTCCCGGACGTTGTGCTTCCGACAGATCTCGCGAATTGCCTCCACTTCGTCGTCGAGGCCGGCGGCCGGACCGTCCACTTCGATCACCAGCACCGCCTCGCTGTCGCGCGGGTAGCCTACGGCCATGCTGTCTTCCACGACCTCAATGGTGGTTCGATCCATCATCTCCAGTGTGGCCGGCAGGATGCCCCGCGCAATGATGCCCGAGACGGCGTCGGCGGCGTCGATCAGTGAGTCGAACACGGCCAGCAGGGTCTTAACACCCTCGGGGAGCGGCAGGATGCGCACCCGCAGGCGGGTGACGATCCCCAGCGTACCTTCCGAGCCGATCAGGAGTCCCAGCAGATCGTAACCGTGGGAAACGGGATCCACCCACTCGACCCGACCGTCGGGCCAAACCACCTCCGCGCCCAGCACGTGGTGGCTGGTAACCCCGTACTTGAGGCAGTGGGGTCCTCCGGCGTTCTCAGCGAAGTTCCCTCCCAGCGTCGACACTTTCTGGCTGGCGGGGTCGGGCGCGTACGTGAACCCGTATGGCTCGAGAGTCTGCTGTAGCTGGAGGTTGTAGACCCCTGCCTCCACGAGCGCGCTGCGGTCCCTTGGGTCCACTTCCACGACCCGATTCATTCGGGAGAACTCGATCACGATGCCCCCGGCGATGGGCACCGGTCCCCCGCTCAGGCAGGTGCCGGATCCGCGCGCGACAAAGGGCACGCGGGCTTGCCCCGCCGCCTGCACCACCGCGGCCACTTCTTCCGTGCAATTCGGGAACACCACCGCGGCAGGAAGCGCTCTGTCGAGGCTGGCGTCGTAACCGTACACAAGTAGGCTTTCCGGATCTGTACGCACGTTTTGCTTGCCCACGATCCGGCGGAGCCTTCTCAGGAGTTGCTTGGGGAGAGTAGTGGCGGCCTGGGATTCGGTGAGGAGTCTCAACTTGCGTCTCCCGTCGGACGGTCCGTCGTGTCCCGGAGGTTTCGGGATCGGGTATTTTCCACCTTAATCGTGAGGCCTGGGCGTTCCTCGCGCCGATGCTCGCGCAAGGGCGTCCGTCGTGGGTTTAACCCTCCTCTTCCACCAGGATGCAGGAAAACTTCAGCACCACAACGGACAATTTGCGAGTTGTAAGGCAGTCGAGCAGGACCTCTTGAGCCTCCCCTGCGGACGGCGCCTGCAGCACTCTCAGCACCGGAGGTTCCAGGCTGCCCAACAGGTCCTCCACGGCCAGCGATTCGGCCCCGGGACGTCGAGGGCCGCCGGTGTAGGCGCTGGCTCCGTTGTCGAGAATCACCACGGTGACCGGTAGTGAGCGATGACTCGGGTCGACCAGATCGCTCAGTCCGCGGTCGAGCAGCGAGTAGTCGCCGCTTAGCACGAGCACGGGCTGGTCCGGCCGCGCTTGGGCGTGGCCCAGGCCGACTCGGATCGCGCTCCCCGGGGCGGCCAGGATGTCCACGAGCTTGTTGGTCGGAGATGCGAGGTGAACGAGGCACCCGTGGTCCGAGACCACGACGGGTCTCTTCTCCTCGCCGACCGTTTCGAGCGCGCCGCGCAGGGCGTCCCGGAATTCCGCCAGTGGACAGCCAAGGCAAATGGAAAGCAGACTCGGTCGCTGCGGTTTTTCGCTGAGCGGGAAGAAGGTCCGCTCGGTACGAAGTCGTGCCACGAGGGCTCGGACCGCGTCCTCAATCTGCCAGCGCTGCAGCTCCCCTTCCCTTGGGAGGGGCCCCGCCAGTTTCCCGTGTACTTTGGGCTTTTGGACGTGCTCGGCGAGAAGCTGCCGGAGCTCGAGTTCGAGGAACGGCTCGCCCTCTTCCAGAACCAGTACGTCTTCCAAAGGCAGTGCGAACTCGAGCAACTGGTAGTCGGGAACAGGAAAAATCTGCCCGAGCCGAAAGATCCTGAGTTTGTCCGGGGTTTCGGGGCCCAGGACGTCCCGCAGCTTCGCGAAGGCATGACCCGCAGCGAGGATCCCTTTCGGGCCGTCCCCGTAGTTCTCGATGAACCGGCTGAACCGGGACGCCCGCCGCAGGTGCTCAAGGCGGGCGTTCTGCCGTTCCCGCCGGAGGAGCGCTGAGACCGGGATGCAGGTGCGTTCGGGGCTGGTCCCCGAAACGTCTGGAGACGGACTCGTCCCCGTAGATGGTACGGACTGTTCCTGCTGTGCCGGGATCTGCTCTTCCAGCAGACCAGCGCACAAACGCAGTGCTACCGGCATGTCGTAGGTGCGGGACAGCGTGAGCGCCTCGTGGACCATGATCAGGGCTTCCTCGGTGCGCGAGGGCTCCAGAATGGGTACGCCTGCGGCCGCGAGCAGGGGGCGGCTGTCGAGCACGGCGAAGGAATCCCACGCGCCCGGATCTTCGCCCACCAAGATCAGCAGGCCGGCGCCCGAGCCGATGCGCGAGGCGGCCACCAGGGAAGGGTAGACTTCGGTCAAGGCTTGGCCGGTCAGGCAGACGGCTGACTTCCTCCCGGCCAGCGCGGCACCGTGGGCTTGTTCGAAAGCGGATCTCGGTGACGGGGCCCATTTCAGAACTGCGTCGGCGGCCCAGCTCAAGCGCTGCAGATGTTCCAGGATCCCGTGAGTTGGTGGACCGGGGTAACCGGCGGCGAAGCCCACGCCCGCTTCCAGCAGCGCTCTGGCGAGCGCTTCTTCGGCGGAGAGCTTTCGGGTAGACTGCTCGGGCTCGCTCCGAGCGGTCGCTGTTGACGAGACTCGTTTCGGCACCGACACCTCCTTTGCAGCAGCGGCTAACATACGACTTTCGCCACAGAATGTCAAGGTGGCGGGATCTGCGGGAGGTAGTGGAACTCACGCAGAGCCGCAGAGCCGCAAAGCCGCCCCCGCTCCGCCCCAAGCGGGCCGAAGGTGCGGTAGGAGCCGGATCATCCAGGGCGCGGGAGGGTTGGGGTCGGAGCTGGGGTCGGAGGGACGCGCTTCCGCGCGTCCTGACGGGCTGGTGGAACAAGGACGCTGCAACCGGGTTGAAAGCACGAAGGCCCCAGCTCCCGTCACAACTCGGAGTGTGGGGGCTGACGCCTGGGTGGTAGCCTACCATGCCGGGATCCGGGCTCGGTGAAGCTC
>CAYXFI010000150.1:0-8780 GCA_964464205.1 uncultured Cytophagia bacterium | reverse complement strand
GCACCACACCAGCTCCCGCACTCGGGTAGCAAACCTCCGCCGCCGTCGGAAAACCACGCGGTTCGTAGTAGTTCCGACGAAGCTCGTCGAGAAGACGTTCAGCAGCATCGGCGCGCACCAGTGCCAGCACCATTCCGCCCAGGCCCGCGCCGGTCAGACTGGCCCCCACGACCCCTTCCACTTTCCGCGCCAGATCCACGATTTCGTCCAGCTCCAGCACACTGCACCGGTAAGATCCGGGCTGGTACGCGAGCTGCGCCGACTCCCGATCCAGCGGATTGGCGCTCTCCGAGAGCTCGATCAACCGATCGATCTCGTCGTCGTCCACCGGGGCGAACCAGGGCCGGTACCCGGCCGCATTGCGACGACTGACGCGATCCCCATCGTGGGAAATGTACATCAGCCGACCCAGGCGCTCCATTTCGCCGCGCTCCAGCAGCTCGGCGGTGAGACGACCCCGTTCGCATTCCGCCAGACCGAACATGCACACGCCGCGCACTTCGTAGCCGCCGAGAGGCTCCGGGTGTGTGCGAAACAGCCGTTCCAATCCCTCCGCCTCTGGCCCGAGCACACGCAGCGCCTCCGCACGGGAGATCGTCATCGGCAGCCTGCGCAAGATGCGGTAGACATCCGCTTGCTGAATGCCCAGGTTCTCCGCGCTCACATCGCGCAGGTGTTGCAAGCGATCTGCGAATTCGGGGTGATTCTTCCGGATCAGTCGAAGGCCGATCTCGTAGGCCACGATCTTCTCGTTGAACACGTTCCGCACCCCGTCGGACTTGGCCGCTGGGTGCAGAGAGTTGATCGCCACCAACCTGTAGTCTTCCGGAAAGCGAATGTGGCGGTAGCGAATGGGGAAGAATCGGACGTGCAGGACCTCGTTCAGCCGTCCCAGGACCATGGCCGCGTGGTCTCCGGCGCCGCCCCTCGTACCGACGTACCACTCCGCCGTGCCGTAGTGAAGCGCCTTGTCGGCGGGTTCAAGCTGGAGCTCGTTGACTGCCAGCAACGCCTCCCCAGCGGCCACCACCAGGGCGGAGGAGGAGCTCAATCCAGCCGCAGGCGGGATGTCGCCCCACACGGTGGCGTCCAATCCCCGGAGTGGCCGTCGGAACAGCCTGGAGAGATACACGGCCACCCCTTCCACGTAGTTGCGCCAGTGCCCGGGCGTGAGTGTCACCCGATCGAGCACATCCAGCCAGTCGGCGTCCAGCAGACCCTCGAATTCGCGCAGATCTATCTCGAAGGGCGGATACACCGGGTCGAGGTTGGCGAAGCGAAGTCTGGAATCCTCCCGCGGGGAAATGGCAACCCAGATGTCCCGGTGCACCGTGTAGTAGTTGACCTCCCCGCCGCGGTGCTCGATGTGGACCCCCATCAGGTTCACGCGCGCCGGTGCCCGCGCCAGCAGCAAGCGGCTACGCGCTCCAAACTGCTCCCGATGCGCGCGTAGCAGGGATTCGATCTTCTCCGCCTTGGCGGAGAGAGAAGGGAGGTCGCTCCCGTAAACCGATTCAACGAGTTCCAACGCTTCGTGCGAAGGGGGCATGGCGTCTACGCTCCCGTCCTTCAGGCCCGCGTCAGCGAGAATCAGCCCAGCGGCCACAAGGTTTCTGCAGAAGCCAACGACCCTTCCAGCTCACTCCCCCTCTCCCCGGAGCTGCGCGAAGAGCTCCGCGACCCGCTCTTCCTCCGCCGCAGTGCGCTTGCCCCACCGACCCTCCGCGAAGAAAACCAGGAAAGTGATCAGCAGCTCAGCACCCGTGTAGGCGGGAAAGCCAGTGGCCACACCAAACCACGCGGGCACGCCGTACTTGACAAGCACGAACGTGGCGAAGCCTGCGGCCCAGGCCCCCAGGGCACCGCGCCATGTGGTCTTGCTGTAGAGCATCCCGAAGAGCAAGGGGATGGAAACCGGCCCCAGAATGGCCGCGAACCACTCGATCATCGCCCTGAAGGCGCCCTGCAGTTGGATGGTCAGTAGCGCCGAGGCAATAGTCAGTGCGCCAAGAACCACCGTGGCAGCAATGCCAACTCGCATCAGTCTCGCATCGGCGCTGCCGCGGTGGAAGTTCCTCTCGTAGATGTCGCGTGTGAACACGGCGGCGAGGGCGTTCAGATCCGAGTCAATCATGCTCATCGTGGCGGCGAACATGGCAGCCACGAACAGTCCGAGCAGCCCGGGAGAAACCTGGCTCAGCAGCCTCTCCGCCACCAGCACGTAGGCGTGTTCCGGCTGAGGGATCGGACCCACGATCATCGTTGCAGCCCAGACCGGCGTGTAGATGGCCAACGGGTAGAGAAGGTACAGGGAAGCGGACAGGAGCGCTGCCTTCTTCGCATCGCCCGCCTTGCCGATGCTGTAGAAGCGCTGCGCCAGTCCCCAGGTGCCACCGTTGTAGCTCAGAATGATCACGATCAGGTACACCGCCACGAACACTGGGGTGATGCTTCCCCCAAACGGCTGCGACATGGTACTGGGAAGGTGATTCCACAGCGACGACCACCCGCCCACCGCCTGCAGAGCCAGCGGCACCAGAAGCAAGGTGACGCCGAACTGAACGAAGAACTGAAGGAAGTCGGTGAGCACCGTGGCCCAGAAGCCGCCCAGAAACAGGTAGGCGATCGTGATGATCCCAGTGCCCACGATCACGCTCGTCAGGGGCCAGCCAGTGACCACGTGGACGATGATCGAGAGCGAGTACAGCTTCGCCCCCTCGTCGATGAATTTCACGCCGATGCCGCTCCACGCGAATACCTGGCGCACTTTGTTGTTGAAACGACGCTCCAGGTACTCCACGGGTGTCTGCACTCGCAGACGAGACCAGCGGGGAGCCCACAGAAACGCGCCCAATGTGAGTGCGATGAAGCACGGGATGGCGAAGAGCGTCCACACGGCGAAGCCGGTCACGTACGCCACGCTGGCGTAACCCACAAAGGCGAACGCGCTGTAGCCCGATACGTGGTGAGAGATGGCGGCCATCCACCACGGCACCCGGCGTCCACCGGTGAAGTAGTCCTCCACATTCTTGACCAGACGCTTGGCCGTGTAGCCGAGGGCAGCAACGAAGACCGCGTAGATTGCGACAACAACGTAGTCTGCGGACTGAAGCACGGCGTCCCTCCTTCCCTGTCAGTCCCCGGAGGATTCTCGCAGCAGGAAGACCTCGAGATTCTGCGGCCCATGCACCCCTTTGATCAGGATCTTCTCGATGTCTGCGGTACGACTGGAACCCGTGACGATCGTCGCAGAGGGGAATTCCTCCTCCCCGAATGCATTCTGTAAGAAGGGTACGAGTGCGTCGAGATCGGGAAGCAAAATGCTGGTGGGAGCCACGACGAAGTGATGGGTCGGCAGAAGGCTCAACATTCGCGGGCGTCCCGGGCGATGAAGCAGCACAACACTCCCCGTCTGGGCGAGCAGCCAGTCCGCGCCCGTGATGCCGACCGATGCCTGAGCCAGCACATCTTTCCACTCACCACTTTCCGGACGAACGGAAGCCTCCTGCACGCCCGGCACGCCCTGGGCCGCCAGAAGGCCGCTGAGGGGCCGCCGATCCAGGGTCAAACTGGCCTCCACCCACACCGGGCCGTCCGCCAGCTCCGACAGCCTGTCGACAAGGACGTTCAGCAGCTCTCCGGAAGTCTCAGCGACGTGCACGCGCCCGCCGAGTTCTTCTTGTCTCTGGCGAAACAGGTCCAGCAAGCCCTCCGGATCCGCCCCAGACAGCCTGCGGTCCAGCGAGGCCTCTACCTCACCAGCGGGATAGGGCGCTTCGTACTGCGAGGCTGCCCTGCGTACTCTTTCCAAAATGCGCTTGCGCGAACGCTCGGACACGTCCTACCTCTGCTTGCCGTTCCACTTTCCGCACGCACAGCTGAGACGAGATCACCCGCTTCGCAGCTCCCTTTCCAGA
Organism: uncultured Cytophagia bacterium; assembly: GCA_964464205.1. Classification (GTDB taxonomy): domain Bacteria; phylum Zhuqueibacterota; class Zhuqueibacteria; order Oleimicrobiales; family Geothermoviventaceae; genus Zestofontihabitans. The sequence continues at coordinate 4,863 of CAYXFI010000150.1, read as the reverse complement.
CGCCTCCAACGGGCGTGGAAGCTCCTCTTCGCGAGCTTGGGGAACGTGCGCGTCTTCCCCCACACCGGGATGGGAAGCCGTTCCCTCCGCGGAAACGCGAGGGCTTGGGCGAGCCGGAGCAACCACCCACTCACCCGGTACAGCCACGGCCTGCTGGCTGTGACTGACCAAACGCGGAACGCCAGCTTTTCGGGGAAACTGCTCGCATTCAGTCCCGCCTGCACCCGATGGCGCAGGGTCAGCAGCAGATGATGAATGTCGATTTCGACGGGACAAATCTCCGCACATGCCCCGCACAGCGAGGAGCCGAAGGGCAGCAGGTACCCCACCTCCAGGCCCCGGTACAGAGGCGTCAGCACGGATCCGATGGGCCCCTGGTAGATCCAGCCGTAGGCGTGACCGCCAGCCCGCTGGAACACCGGGCAGACGTTCAGGCACGCCCCGCACCGGATGCAGTAGAGCGCAGTCCACATTTCCCGGTCGGCGAGGATGCGGCTGCGGCCGTTGTCTAGAAACACCACGTGTACTTCCTCGGGCCCTTCGGCGTCCGAATCCCGGCGCGGACCGCGGATCAGGTTCACGTAGCACGGCAGGAGCTGGGCCGTGCTGCTGATGGAGAGCAAATTGAGGAAAACCCGTAGGTCCCGGAGAGTGGGGATCACCTTCTCGATCCCGATCAGGGCCACATGCACTTTGGGCGCCGTGGTGCTCAACCGGGCGTTGCCCTCATTTTCCACGATCACAATGGTGCCCGTCTCCGCCACAGCGAAGTTGGCCCCCGTGATGCCCATTTCCGCCCGCAGGAACTCCTGGCGCAAAGCTCGCCGGGCGATCCCCGTGAGCTCCTCGGGATCCTCGGTGTACTCGACGCCCAGCTTCTCAGCGAAGATCTTCCCCACGTCCTGTCGCGTCCTGTGCATCGCCGGAGTCACAATGTGGAAGGGCGGCTCGCCGGAAAGCTGCTGGATGTACTCGCCCAGGTCCGTCTCGACGGGGCGAATCTTCCGCTCGTCCAGGAACTGGTTGAGTCCGATTTCCTCCGTCGTCATCGACTTGGACTTCACCGCGGTCCACACGTTGTGCTTCCGGGCGATCGAGAGGATTTCGTTGCGGGCCTCCTCCGCGTCGGCCGCCCAGTGCACGCGGATCCCATTGGCCTCCAGATTCTTCTCGAGCTGGAGCAGATACCGATCCAGGTTGGCGAGGGTGTGCGCTTTGATCCGATTGGCTGCGTCGCGAAGGCGCTGCCAGTGCGGGATGCCCGCCACGAGCATCGCCCACTTGACCAGCACCTCGTCGCAGGCTTTCCCCACCGCTTCCTGCAGGCGCTCGTCCGCCAGGCTGATTCGGATGTTCTCCTTGAAGCGCTGGGGGTCCATCGTCACCTTCACGACGCACCTCCCGATCCGCTGAGCACGTGGATCAGGTGAAGCGCCCTGAGGGGCAAACCCTGCTTCTCAATGGCCCCCTGCAGTTGCATCATGCAGCTCACGTCGTTCATCACGATGTATTCCGCTCCGGCCCGGGAGGCTTGATCCAGCTTGTACCACGCCATCGAAGTGGAAAGCTCCGGGAATTTCACCGCGAAGGTACCTCCGAAACCGCAACAGACATGGGCGTCCTTCATCTCCACCAGCTCGAGACCTCGTACGTGTCTCAGCAGGCGAAGCGGTTCGTCCCGAACACCCAGCTCGCGCAGCAGATGGCAGGACGCGTGGTAAGCGGCTCGCCCATTGAAAACGGCGCCCAGGTCTTCCCGATGCAGCCGATTCACCACGAACTCGCTGAACTCGAACGTGCGAGCGCTGATCGACCGCGCCAGTTCAGCCTCGGGCTCGTCCGCGAAGAGCTTCGGATAGAAGATCCGGACCATGGAAACGCAGGAGCCCGAAGGCGCCACGATGGCAGGGGCATCCGCGAAAACCTTGAGAAAGTGACGCGCTACGCGTCGTGCGTCCTCCCAGTAGCCGGTGTTGAAGGCGGGTTGGCCGCAACAGGTCTGTCGGGAAGGGTAGTGAATCTCGCATCCCAGCCCCGCGAGGATTCTGGCCATACCCTCACCCACTTCCGGGTAGAATTCATCCACCAGACAGGGGACGAACAACCAGACCTTCATCCACTGCTCCGCGATCGTGTCGGTGACGACCTCACTTCCCTCCTTGTGCCATCGTTCACGCGTACTTTTCCACGAACGAACGCAGTCGCTTCATGCACACCCAGCTCGCGTACTCCGACTGCGTCACGATCTCGAAATCAGGATCCAGGTCTCTGGCTCCGGACAGCAGCACGTCCGGCCGCCAGTGCGTTTCCAGCGAAACGAAGCCGCGGTATCCGTCGGCGACGAGGGCCTGCACCTGCTCCTCCACGCCGACTTCCCCGTCGCCCAGCGGCTCGAAGTCCACCGCCGCCCCATCGGCCGTCGCCCGAGCGTCCTTCAAGTGCACGTGGGCGATGTACGGCCTCACCGCCTCGTAACCCTCGCGGAAGTTCTTTTCGCCCCGATTGCGAATGTAGTCGTTCTGCGGATCCCAGCAGGCTCTGGCGAGCGGCGAGTCGAGCTTTTCCAGAAACCACGCCAGCTCCGTCCCGGTACCGACCATGGTGGTGTACTCATTTTCGATGGCCAGCCGAACCCCCGTGCGGGTGGCCAGAAACAGCGCCCGCTCGTACACCCCGGCGATCCGCTCGAAATGGTCCTCCAACGCCCCCTTATCCCAGAAGGTGAATGTCCTCACGAGGTCGCAGCCCAGGTGCTCGGCGATCTCGATGCACCGCCCCAGGATCTTCACGTGGCGATCGATCGCCTCCGGATCGTCGATATCGCACTTGAGGAAGGGTGAGGCGATGGCGCTGACCACCAGCTCCGTGCCCGCGAGGTGCTCGCGAATCTCCTGAATTTGCTCGTAGGTCAGTTCCTCCACCGGCGTGTCCCAGAGCGAGCGCAGTTCCAACCCGTCGAGCTCGAACCGCCGCGCGAACTGGACCACCTTCGCGAAATCCTGGCTCACCTCATCCGTGATCACCGAAAGCTTGAGCACTGTGTCTCCTCCCCGTTTGCACCCTGGCTCGTCGACGAGACCACCCAAGTACCGAAAAGAAGCCTCTTCGCCAACCGCTCGAGCCCGTTCAATCACTCGTGCCCACCGGCCTCGGCGAGGGGCCGGACCATGTGTAGTTGCCGGGACACTTCTCCGAACCCCAGTCGGCGGTAGAGCCCGAAGGCGCGAGTATTGTGCGCCACCACCTCGAGCTTGGCCAGCACCATCCCCCGCCTGCGGAAATCCTCCAGCACGGTCTCCAACAACGCACGGCCAATACCCCGGCCGTGGTAGTCCGGATGAACAGCCAGATTGGGGATCCAACCGATCTTGGTTTCCTCAGAAGGGTCCGAGGTGATGTATCCGACCACCCGGCCATCCGTTTCGGCGACCCACGTGTGCGCCGCGTGCTGCTCGAGGTCCTGCAGAATGGCAAGTCGTTTCCGGTCCTGCCACGACTTGCCGCCGACGAGCCCCCAGCGCTTCTCAATAGCCTGGTCGATGGACACGCCGTCGAAAGCAAGCAGGGTGATCTCCACCACCGCTTCCCGGTCCTTCTCCCGAAACTTCCTGATGGTGAAAGGCCCTTGCTCAGAGTTCCGGTCCACTGTACCGCGCTCCGAACGCGTTCAGGTGAAGGACATCCCTGAGAGCCCGCTTCGGCACGTGGTGCACCCCCTTCTCGTCCCGGTAGTATTTGATGGAATCCTTCATTGGTTCCGCGACCGCGATCTCGGCCGGAAGACCGATGGCCAAAATGGAGTCGATCTCGTAGTGATTGGGAATTGCCAGGAGCTCCCTCAGGGCGGGCTTATCGATCGAGCCGATCCAGCAGGTCCCGTAGCCCGCTTCGAGTGCCACCAGGATCATGTTCTCGATTGCAGCTCCGGAGTCGTGGTATCCGCCTTCGTTCCGTACCTCCCGGTTGATCAGAACGACGATGTAGGCCGTGGGGCGTTCCCCCTCCTTCGGCGTCCCCTCTTCGCCCAGGTAGGCCGCCCACCGGGTGGCGGCAAACACGCGCGAGAGCAAATCCGTCTGATTGACGATGATGTACTCCAAGGGTTGGAGGTTCCCACCTGAGGGGGCCAGTCGGGCGGCGTTCGTCATTTTCAGCAGCAGGTCCTCGGGTACGGGGTCTTGCCGGAAGCGGCGGATCGTACGTCGTCGAAGGATCAGATCGTAGACGGACACTCCTGCTACCTCCTCTTGCGACTGGTTGCGGACGCTGTGCGGAAGATGGGAAGATCGGTCTCCGACGTCAATGGGGTCGGCACGCCAGTCCTCGGCCGAAGCGTCGAGAGTTCCCTGGTCCACGGGGTGCACGGTCCAGTCGCGCGCTGGGTAAAACTCGACGATCTCCCCGTTGCGCTTCTTCAGCACCACGCGCTGGATCTCGGCGTTGGCGATCTGAGCCCTACACTGATTGCAGATGACGTCGTGGCCAACGACGTAGATCGTGGTGCCAGAAGTGGCGTGGCCGTTGCGGGCGGCCAGGGCAATGGCGTTGGACTCGGCGTGGGAACCCACAGCCCGGCATCGCTCGAGCTGCGTACCGCTTTTGATCCCGTTCCGATCCCGGTAGCACCAACCGATCTCGAGACAATTCTTCTGGTATTTCGGTGCCCCATTGTAGCCGGTCGAAATGATGTCCTTGTCGCGTACGATGACGGCACCCACCTGATTTCGAAAGCACGAAGAGCGTTTCGCCACCACCTCGGCAATTTGAATGAAATACTCATCCCAGGTGGGTCGGACGCGCATCCGTCGGTCAGGTGTTTCGCCCAAGTGTTCCTCCTCACGGAAAGACAACGCAGGGGAGAAA
>CAYXFI010000149.1:3288-8782 GCA_964464205.1 uncultured Cytophagia bacterium | reverse complement strand
GCTTGCAAGCACTTGCAATCTTTCGTAGCTTTTACTTGTAACGAGCTGCTTGCGCGTGGTGGTTGCGGTGTGGGGACGGGTGATGACGTGGGAGCGCTGGGACGGCGGTCGTTTCCCCGTTCGTGAAGAACCACAGTCGCCAAGACCGGGAGGATGCCCCACTCATGCGAAGAGGAAGTCTGTACGCCCTTTGTGCGGGGATACTTTTGTGCACCGCGCCGGTTCTCGCCCAAGGGACCGCGAGCCGCTTGCCGGGGAGTCCCTACCCAGTCTCGCGCACACCGGACACTCTATTCGTGCTGAGCGAAGGCAGCTTTTCAATGGGCCAACGCCTCGCCCTGGCTACGCTGCAAGGCGTGCTCGCCAAAACGAAACCTCGTCTGTACCGCTGGGTCAACGACGGTGCTCGGCTGTGGCTCCAGGATCTGGTGGATCGCGGGCTAGTCGTCGCGGATTCAACCTACTTCCAGGGCGATTTCGAGGGCTTGCTGCGTCGATTTCGCCGGGAAATCCGTGGTTACATTCTGTGCGACCTGGGGGATGGCTCCGTGAACGCGGCGATCAGCCTGGCGGGGGTTTCCAACGCGATCTGCGCGACCGCTGAGGACACGGCGGTTCTGGCGGCTGTGGGCATCCGCAGGCTCGCCGACCTGCGTGGGCGCGGCGAATCTTGGCTGTACGCCAACGTGGATTCGCAATTCAACCGACAAGTGATTTGCTACCAGAAAGAGGAGAAGTTCTGTTGCCTCACGGATTTTTCGGTGTTCGCGGGGGCGTGGCAGTTCTTCGAGCCAATCGGGCATCCGCTCACGACGCTGCTGTTCAATCGGTGTAGCCCCAACGCCGCGGTCCTTGGCTGGGGCGAGGATGAGCGCCGCACGGTCGCCAAGGTTTCTTCCAGCGGCCTCTACCTGCACGCGGCGGACTGGGGTGTGAATTTCTCCGTCTTCGCCAATTTCGAGGCGGAGACCCGACAGCGCGGGAGGCCCGATACCGTCGCTACCAAACCCGGCGTGCACACCGTTTGCTTCGTGATGACCGACGGCGACAATATTCAGTGGATCCTGAACGACTTCGCCACTTCCGAAAAATGGTTCGGGAGCCCGCACCGGGGCGAGGTGCCCCTCGGCTGGACGATTTCACCGGCTTTGTGCGAGCTGGCGCCGACAGTGCTGCGGTACCTCTACGAGAACGCGGCTACGGGACCGGGCCGGGATGAATTCACCGCCGGCGTTTCCGGGCTGGGTTACGTGTATCCGAGCCTACGTCCGCCCGAGACGCTGCCGCAGTTCGCGGCCTTGACCGCCGCCTTCATGCGCAAGGCAGACCTACGGGTGATGAACGTGATCGACGACGTGCTGGATCGAGTGGCCCTGCGCCCGTTCCTGCAGCAAGACCAGATCGCAGCGGTGTTCTTCTACCCGTATGCGAACTACGCGGGGCTCAATGGCCGGATCGAATGGATCGAGGGGAAACCGGTTGTGGCCGCGCGGTTCCGGCTTTGGGGAGGGTTTGAGACGACGTCGAGCCTTGCGCGGAAGATCAACGCCCTGCCGAAGGACCCCAAATCGCCGCAGGGCTACAGCCTGGTGGCCGTGCACGTGTGGACCAATTCGGTGGACAGCGTGGTGCGCTGCGTTCAGCTTCTGGACGAGCGTGTACGGGTGGTGACGCCGGAGGTATTCGTGGAACTGATCCGCCAGAACCTGTCACCGGGCACGGGGGTGAAGACGGGTCGCGTCCGGGGTGAAGCCGGGAGGTTCGGTCTTCTCGGCAGTTTCCCGAATCCCTTCAACGGGATTGTGCGGATTCGGTACCGGCTACGGGAGCCCGGACGGGTGAAGTTGAGCGTGCACGACTCCACGGGACGCACGGTTCGAGTTCTGGTGGAAGGTCGGCAGCAAGCGGGACTGCACACGGCCCGATGGGACGCCAGCGGACGTGCAAGCGGGGTCTACCTGTGCCGACTGGAGGCTGGAGGGAGCGTCCGGATGGCCAAGCTCGTGCTCCTGAAGTAGGCGAGGGTCGCGGGTTCCCACGTGAGCGCGCTGTTTGAGCGCGGCAGCAGGGGAGCAGAAGCGCCGCTGGGCAAGCGACGTGGAAGCGAAGGGGTCGCTGCCCCGGTGGCCATGGTTCGGGTGGGGGTAGAGAGGTCACAGGGAAGGCGTTCGCGGAGGGTGTGCATTCTCAACGCGCAGAAGTGGGGTGGGTCATTCTGCCGGAATGTTGGACGGATCGCACTTCTCGGCCTTTCGGACGGAACGCGGAGGGAGTTGAGGGTAATCTCACCAGGAGAAGGAGGTGGATCATGGGTAGGGGTGATCGGGTCTGTGGGCTCGTTGGGGGGATGGTGATGCTCCTGCTCTTGGTCGCGACTGCTTCAGCCCGCCAGGACTGCCAAATCTCGCCCTCCTCCGTTGCGGGCAGCTCGCGTTCTGCCGCCACGATCGATGCGAATCGGATCACCATGTGGCTGACCAACTTCGGTTCGCTCGGCCGTCACCCGGAGACGGGCAATGCGGGTTTCTATTTCCCGACCGGGAGCGACAAAACCGCGATCTACGCGGCCGGTCTTTGGGTGGCGGGCAAAGTGAACGGGGTGATTTGCACGGCTTGCAGCCAGTACAGCACGGAATTTCAACCGGGGGTGATCCTGCCGGACGGAAGCCCGGCGGACCCGGAGGATCCCAGATTTCGGGTGTACAAGATTCGTCCGGGCGACTCGGCGGATCCCGGAGATCCGAACTACAATCCTGACTACGCGGAGTGGCCTGCGGAGGACGGGGCCCCCACGGATGCGTCGGGAGCGCCCCTGGTGGTGGGCGACCAGACGCTCTGGTGGGTGATGAACGACGTGAACAAGGACCGCCACGCTCAAATGTTCCAGAGCGCTCCGATGAACCTGGAAGTCCAAGCCCTGGCCTGGGCCTTCGCCGACACAACCACGGCCCTGGGGCAGGCCGTGTTCGTGCAGTTCACTCTGCTGAACAAGGGCACGGCCCCCATCGAGGACGCCTACGTCGGCATGTGGGTGGATCCGGATCTGGGCTGGGCCTCCGACGATGGCACGGGGTGCGACACCAGCCTGGCTCTGACCTACGCCTACAACCGGAACTGGTGGGACCGGGTGTACGGGGCTCGACCCCCGGCTGTGGGGGTCGCGCTACTGCAAGGCCCGGCAGTACATGTCCCTGGCGAAGTAGCTCAGCAGTTCCTGCACGCGCCCATTCCGAACGCCCGCACGCTCGGCCTGACATCGAATTCAGCCTACTACTGAGGCCATCAGCGGTTCGTGGAACCGCGACAAAGCCCTGAGGGTGCGGCTCAGGTTTACAACAATTTCCTGGGTTTGGACATTTGGGGCGACGTGATCGCGCATCCCCTCACCGGGGAGCTGACTGCGTTCATGAACACGGGCGACCCCCTGCTCCACACGGGCTGGCTGGACGATCTGTTCAGCGATCCCTGCGACGTGTACTTCATGCAGGGGAGCGGACCCTTCCAGTTGGCTCCTGGCGATACGCAGAGGATCGTCTACGCCTTCGTCGTGGGCGCGGGTGAGACGCACTTGGCGAGCATCGAGGCGCTGCGGCAGAACGTCAATCTCGTCCGCGACGCGTTCCTCTCCGGCTTCCAGGTGGCGATCGCCCCGGATGTGAGTGCACGGCCTGTGGGCGCTTCGGAGTGGGAGGTGGCGCTTCGGGTCAACGTCAAGGGCTCAGTGTCCACCGTGTTCGCAGAACTCAAGGAGTACGACGGCACTGTCGTTCAGATCCTTCCCCTCCTCGACGACGGAGCTCACGGTGACGGTGCCGCCGGGGACGGACTGTACGGCAACCAGTGGAGAACGCCGCCCCGGGACCGCGCCCTCACGCTGGACGTGCGCGTGTTCGACGCTGCGGGTCGGGAGCACGTCTTCCGGCATGCGGTGGACAAGATCACCGTGAACAATGCCGTGCTTGTGTCGTCAGTTCAGATTGTGGACGACGACGGGAACTACGACCACCGCGTGAATCCGGGCGAGAACGTGAGGCTCGTTGCCACCGTGTCCAATGGCCTGGCCGAACAACTGCGTTCCGTGAGCTACTGTGCAACTGTGGCCGACCCCCACGTTCGACCTCGCCTCCGGCATCTGTTCCTATCCGATGTGGATGCCGGGTCGGAGACGGCTTTGACCTACGATATCGCGGATTCGACCACGTACTTCGAGCTCGACGTGGCGACCGACACGCCGGATACCCACGCGATCGCGCTGGTCTTCCACCTGTGGGATGACCTTCGTCATCACTGGCTACAGGAAGTCAGACTCCCTGTGGAACCCTATCCGTACGTGCCGAACGAAATCGTGCCCCGGCACACCGCCGGTCGCGGCGACGCACGGTTCCGGATCCGCGTGCTCGATCCTGGGTCGCTCACCGGCCATGCCTACGCGCTGACCGTCGCGGACTCGATCACCCCGGCTGGGGACAAGGGTTTCAACCTCATCGATCTGGCCACCGGCGACACACTGCTCGCGAAACATCCCCCGCCCGACCGTCACGCGTACAACGTGCCGGTGACGGACGGTTTCAAAGTGGTCGAGGCCTACCTGCCCCAGGGTGGATTGCGGGACGCGCGCTTGATCGAGGTCGAGGGCGGACACCCCACGGCCCTTGTGGGGCTGAATCTCGGCGGCGACTTTCTCGGGGGTGGGCTCCTGCTCGGCCGGGCTCCGCACGAGCGCTTCTACCGGGTCGAACTCGAGTTCACCAACGCGATCGGGGTGGACGGTGTGGTTGGCGAACCTGCGGGCCAGAAAGGTTTCCGCTACGAGATCGGTACCCCGCGTCCACCTACGGCCTTTGTCCCCTGTCCGTTCAACGTATGGAAGATTGTTGGGGACCAGCGCGTCGGTTTGCTGAACGTGTGCTTCCAGGAGAACCCGTACCTGCCGACCTACGACGGGGTGTGGGCGCCGGACACGTCCCGCTTCGGCGGTTTCGAAGTGCTGTACGTGATGGCCACCGACTACGACCCGAACGGGCAGATTTACCAGGGCAAGCCGCTGCAGGAAGACGACGTCCTGTACAAGCTGCACCTGCGGCTGGCGTCCGGCTCCAGCGTGGTGGACGTCGGGGACGTTCTGTTCTTCGACTGGGAGTACGAAGCTACCTCCGAGGACCGGTTTGAATTCGTCCCGACGGGGCTGGAAAGCGAACCTCGAGAAACTGTCCCGACGGGGTTCAGCTTGCTGCAGAACTACCCGAACCCGTTCAACACCTCGACGACGATCCGTTTCGCCGTGGATCGGCCGGGGCGCGTCACGCTGACCGTGTACAACGCGCTGGGCCAGCGGGTCAAGACGATCCTGGATCGCCGGGTGGGCGGAGGCGAGCACGTGGTGCGCTGGAGTGGTGAGGACGACCGAGGACGGCCCGTCGGCTCAGGAGTGTACCTCCTTCGCTTGGAAGGTGGGGGCCGGGTGCGTTGTGTGAAGATGGTGCTGCTCAGGTAG
>CAYXFI010000149.1:0-3188 GCA_964464205.1 uncultured Cytophagia bacterium | reverse complement strand
TACTGGTGGCGGATGCTCGCTGAGATGGTGTCCGTCGTCTTCGCGGTGCTGCTGGCTCTCGTTGCCAACGAGTGGCGTCAATCCTACCACACGAAGCAGCGGGTCCGGGAGGCCCTGCGGAACATCCGCCGGGAGGCCGAGGAAAACCTCCATTCTCTCCGCGAGGTTTCCGAGGTGCAGAAAGCCTACTTCGATCTGCTGACCTCTGACGCCGTCAGGCAAGAGATCGCCGGACGCTCGGAGCCGCCGAGTTTTCTCGCCTTGTACCAGAACCTGCAAAAGGATGTGGGCGGCGGGCTGAGGGTGACCAGCGTCAACAGCACCTCGTGGCGTTCGGCTCTGAGTACAGGTCTGGTGGGGGAGTTCCCATTTCCCATCGTGCTCAAACTCACCAGCATCCAGACGACGGCGGAGGAGCTCGACCGACGTTTCGAAGCTCTGGAGTCCATCATGTACGGGTACCGGTTGTTCGTTCCCTCCGAGACGCGCTTCGTGGTGGGGCAAGTCATAGTGCTCCTGCACGACATGCTGGATCTGGAAAACGAGCTAACCCAGAAGTACGGGGAGCTGATCGGGCTCCTCGAAGAGGGGGAGAGTTCGTGAGGGCCGAGTCGCGATTCCCGTCGCCTCGGCGCCCGTGTAGTTGGCCGCTGGTTCTGCACAAGCTCCCCGGAGACCGGGAAGAAATTCGCCGCCGTACTTGCGAGGACTTGGTGCGATTCGTAACTTTGCGTCGTACGGAAGGAGAATCTTCTGGACCGACGTCTCACCGCGCAAACCGGAGGAGACCATGCCGGAAACCTACCCCCTGGGTGTCTTCGTGCGCGCCAACGCGGATCTTGCGGATAGCTTGGCCTTCCTGCGCAGCTTGAACGTGAGCACCTGTCACCTTGGCATCGATTCTGGATCTCTGCCCGCAGCCGGGCGGGAGACCGAACTCCGGCAGCTCCTCGAGTCGTACGATGTGGAGCCGACGGTCGTGTACTGCTTGTTCGAGGGGGAGGACTACGCCGATATCCCCACGGTCGGGCGGACGGTGGGGCTGGTGCCCCGAGACTACCGCGACGAGCGTCTGAGGGCGGCCGAACGAATCGCCGAGCTCGCCCGCGAGGTGGGTGCGCCTGCCATCGGGCTGCACCTGGGATTCATTCCGTCCGAGCGAGGGAGCGGGGAGTACCGCGAGATCGTGGCAGCTACTCGCGAACTGGCAGACTTTTGCGCGGGCCTGGGACTGCGAGTCCACCTGGAGACGGGCCAGGAGACTGCCGATCTGCTTCTGGCGTTCCTGGGCGACCTGGAACGCACGAACGTGGTGGTCAATTTCGATCCGGCGAACATGATCCTGTACGGGACGGGGGATCCGATCGAGGCGGCGCGAAAACTGGTGAATCACATCCGGAGCGTGCACTGCAAGGACGCCGTATGGTCGGCGCGCCCCGGTGAGGAGTGGGGGTTGGAAGTGCCACTCGGACAGGGGAATGTCGATTTCCTGAGGTTGCTGGAGGTACTGCGAGAGGGCGGCTACCGTGGAACGTTGACGATCGAACGGGAGATCTCGGGCGAGCAACAACGCAAGGATATCGCCCGGGCGGTCGGCTACCTCAGGGAGCTTCTGGAGAGAGTGTTTGCCGCCAGGGCGGGGGATGCCTGAGCCGGCGAAAGAAGCGGACCAAACGGATGAGGAGGGAGAGGCGATGGCAAGAGGCATGACCAGACGCGAGTTTCTTTTGCGAAGCGCCGCTGCCGGTACTTTGGTGACACTCAGGCCGGGGCTCGGCTCGGCAATGCAGGAGAAGAAGAAGGTGAGCCCCAACGACGCCATCACGGTCGGCATCATCGGGTCCGGTGCGCGGGCGCAGGAATTGATGGACGAGATGAACGAGATCCCCGGCGTCGAGATCGTGGCGGTGTGCGACGCGTACAAAGGTCGCGTGCAGCGGGCCATCGAGCGCACGGGCGGCCGCGCGAAGGACTACGGCGACTACCGCAAGATTCTGGACGACAAGAGCATCGATGTGGTGGTCATTGGCACCCCGGACCACTGGCACGCGCGGCAGGCCATCGAGGCCATGAAGGCGGGGAAAGATGTCTACATCGAGAAGCCCCTCACTTACACGGTGGATGAAGGGGTGGAAATCATCAAAACCGTGCGGAAGACGGGGCGCATCCTGCAGGTGGGCAGCCAGCCGATGAGCTCGGCCATCCAGGAAAAGGCGCGAGAGATCGTCGCCTCCGGCAAACTCGGGCAGATCACGATGATCCGGGCCTACTACAACCGGAACACCGCGAGCGGCGCGTGGATCTACCCCATCCCCCCGGACGCCTCGCCCGAGACGGTCAACTGGGAGATGTTTCTCGGACCGGCCCCCAAGCGCCCCTTTAGCCTCGAGCGTTTCTTCCGCTGGCGTTGCTACTGGGACTACTCCGGCGGCATCCCCACCGATCTCTTCGTCCACCTCTGCACCTCGATTCACTTCGTAATGGGGGCCAAGATGGCTCGCAGTGCGATGGCAATGGGTGCGCTCTACCGCTGGAAGGAGAGCCGCGAGGTACCCGACACGGTGAACGCGGTGCTCGAATACCCGGAGGGCTTCATGGTGAACATGAGCACCACGTTCAACAACCAGCGGCTTGGCGGCAGTGGGTTCCAGATCCTCGGGACGGAGGGCAGCCTGGAGGTGGCGGGGCGTGAGCTTCGGTTCTACCCGGAGATTGTGCACGAAGACAACGGCTGGGTGGTACGAAGCTGGCCGAAGGAACTCGAGGAGGCTTACTACAACGATCCCAAGGTGCTCGCGCTGGAGCGGCCCGGCACTCAACCGCCCAAGGTCCTCGAGGCTGGAGAGGTCTACCGCGAAGAGGGCATCGGAGCGACGCGGATCCACCTGGAGCGCTTCTTCGAGAGCGTGCGGACGCGGAAGCAGCCTGCCGAGGATGCAGTGGCGGGCCACCGTGCTGCGGCCTGCGCCCACATGGTGAACCTGTCCATCAAGAGCGGGAAGATCGTGTACTGGGACTTCGAAGGCGAGACGGTGAAGAAGGCCTGAGGCCGGTTCTCGGTCTGGCCCGGTTAGTTCTGCTAAGTCGATTTCCATTTGACACTACGGAGAGGCCGAAGGCGCTCTTTCACGGCAGGGCCGCTGAGGGCGCAGGAAGCTTCGGGCGAGTACGCTCCCTGCGCGGAGAAG
>CAYXFI010000148.1:0-8795 GCA_964464205.1 uncultured Cytophagia bacterium | reverse complement strand
TCCCGAAACTCCGCGTACGCCCCCGGAGCAATCTCGCGGCCAAAGATCCGGTAGTGCAGCGTCACATCGAGCCGATTTCCACTGGCTCTCACCCCCCATCGGGCGTCGCCGAACTGCGTGATGAGTGAGTCCCTCCACCCGGGGCCCGCAAGCCTCCAGCGCTCAGGGTAGCGCACGTCCATTTGCACTTCGATGAGCATCCCGAACTTGAACCGCACGGGGTGCACCCGGCGCAACGGCCGGAAATAGTCCGGCAGATCGAAGCCCGCGATTCTCGCTGGACGGAACCACCGCTTTCCCTCTTCGCCCCGTGTGAATGAATCGGTGCCGAATTCGAACTGGATGGTCACCGGGTCCTCCACTTCCCTCACACCGTGCACGCTGAAGGTGTCGAGCTCGGCCCCTGAGCACTGTCTCGCCAGGCCGGTCTCCAGCCACTCGCGGATCTCGCGGTGCGAGAGCGTGAACAGCTCCTCGCGCAGCTCCGTGGCCTGCGCCCCGTAGAGCCTGATTTCGCCCTGCACATCGGCCCCGCCGTCCGGCCGAAGATCGACGGACCACTCCACTTCCGTGCGATTGCTGTCCGCTGGCTCCAGAGGCGTGGACACGATCTCCGCGGTCCCATCCTCCTTCACCACGAGCACCGGGAGACCCTGATCGTACCAAGGAAGCCGTCCGAACGGACAACCCTTCTCCGTGGGATCCATCCAGATATCCAGCGCAGGGCTGTAGGCGATGACGTGATTGAACTGAAGCTGGGAAGGCAGACTGGTGTCGGGCTTCCCGTTCTGCCAAGTGCTCACGATTACCTGCTGAGTCTCAATCCCCACGGCCCTGGCCAGGCTGCACAGGAGCGTGACCATGTCCTTGCAGTCGCCGTACATCTTCTCGAAGACTTCGGAGGCCGGATGCGGCTGGTAACCGCCGATACCGATCTCCACCGCGATGTAGCGCACCTGGTCCCTCACCCACTCGTAGATCCGCTTGAGCTTCTGCCGCTCGTCGAGGGCACCGCGCGTCAGATCCGCCGCGAACTCCCGCATTCGCTTCGTGGCTTTCATTTGCGGCGAGGCGAGGTCGTGGTACCAGCGAGCGACGTCGTCCCACGTCTTCACGCCTGCCGGAGCGATGGAGAGGTGGGCCGCACGCTCCTTCAGCGGCGGCATGGCGAACTCCGTCACGAGCGCAGGCACGTCCCGGACTTCCCAAACGTACGTCGACTTGAATCCCTTCGGAGCTTTGGTGACGTGCGGTTCGATCGACAAACCGTAGGTCTTGTAGTGCACCTCCCATTCCGAGGGACCCACAAGGGTGAACCGGGACAGACACACCGGCACCGTCTCCTGGAAGTTCCAAGCGTGCCAGAACGTGAGGTGACGAATGTTCATCCGGTACTTGTACTCGACGATGCTCCCCACCTGCACCGCGGGGAGGGTGAATATCTTCGCCCGCTGGTCGGAGTACCACACGTACGAGGGGTACAGACTCACATCGAAGACATCGTCTTCGTCCAGAACGGTGATCTCTCCGTCGGGGCTTATGGTGCGCGCCCGGATCGCCTCCACCTGGTTCTGCGGATCGTAGGGGATAACCACGTTCGCGTACCGAAGCCCGCTTACATCCAGAATTTTCACGATCCGATGACGCTCAAATATGCTGAGTTTCAGGTCGCCCCCGCTCAGCAGCTCCATCCTCCCCTCGTCCAGCAGCACGACCGCATCGGCGTCCGGGTAGTCCTCTGGACCCGGCACCTCCTCGAACCGAAGGTCCTTCCACTCCACGCGGGTGGCCCAGCGGCTCTGGGAAGCGCAACCCAGCAGCAGCGTCACAAGCACTCCCCAGACCACCCGAATCCAGAAGAGATTCTCCTCGCGGCCGCGGCCTCTCATGGCTCGGAATGTCCCCCCTGCTCAGCTGGATCCCTCGCCCGATGCGGCCTTGCCGGCTTCACCGGACTCGTTCTCGCTCCCACTCTGCCTGAGCCCAGCCGCGATTTCCGTCCACTTCCGAGCGAGCTCGTCCCGACGAGGCTTGTACACCGTCTCGTAGAAGTACCGCTGGGAGAGGAGCACGCCTTTGTCGACGCTTTTGCAGAGCTCCACCGCTTCTTTCCAGGCTTCGTCGAAATGCCCCGCGAACCTGCTCTCGATCTGCTTCTCGAAATCCTCCGGCGTCTGCACTTCGTTGCCGATCACGAAGTAGCGTCGACCGTCCTGCTGCACCGAGTAGGCCATCTCGTCCCCGAGGTAGAACACCTCGAACGTCTCGCGCAGTTTCTGCAATCTTTCCGGCGGAACCGGCTTCTTCTGGATCACCAGCTCCTTCAGCTCAGCGGGTTTGGTGGGAGGCTTGGCTTTGAATCCCCGTTTGGCAGCAGCGTAGAAGATCGCTCGATTCAGTCCGAAGCTCTTCGCCGACTCAATCGGCTGGCCCAGTACGTAGGCCCGAGCCGCCTGGAGAGTGGCCATCACTTGAAAACGCCCGACTGCCATGACCCCTCCCTCACGGTTTGACCTTTCTCCAGTTCACCGTAGCGATCGGTGCCTCACGGCCCACCTCGTAGACGGACCCCCTCCGCTTGATCACGATCCCCTCGTGCCCCTGTGCTACCGCGAGCCGAAGCGCCCCGGTCAGATCGCGCAGGGGTTTCTCCGTCACCCGTAGAAACCCGTCGGGAAGCTTCAGTTCCCTGAGCAGTGCCTTGCGTTCCTCGTAGGGCAGCTTCGTGACGTCGCCCGATTGCCAGCAGATCACGTCGAACAAGTAGACGCGGGGTTCTGCTTTTGGTACTCTGGCGAAAAGAGAAGGGATCCATTGTCGGCCCCGGTCCGCGTGCAGCTCCGCATCCAGCAGCGTCCCCGGCGGAACGAACGTCGCAACGGTTCGCGCAACATCGCCCAGTCGTTCGGTCCAGTTCGGTTGCCTCTCCAGTCGCCTTCCCCACAGTTCCACCCGGCCGTCGGGGTAGCGCAGGATCTGCAGCCGCCACCCGTCGATCTTTGGCTCCCAGTACCAGTCGTCGCCCAGCTCCTCCCCAAAGTAGGGGATAGGCTGCATCAACCACACTGGACCCTGGGGGCACGACCGTTCATCCGCGGTTTTCTGGCCCGCCTCTTCCTCACACACGGACTTCTACCAGCTCGTAGTCCATCGTCCCTAGGCCGATCTTCTCCCCGTGTCGGAGTTGCTCCCGGCCGTCCAGCCTGGGATAGGAGAATTTGAACAGTTCCGCCCCGGCGACCGAACGAATCAGATCCAGAGCCGCCGCGTCGATGGCCACTGGGTCGTACGAAGCCAGCACGCCGACGTCCGGCACCACCGGCACCTGTCGACGCCCCAAACAATCGCAATCCTTCGTCACGTTGATCACGAAGTTGAAGTAGCCGATCTTCCCCTCCTTGCTCCGCGCCGCTCCGAGTGCGTGTTCCGCCACGCGGCGCTGCAGTTCTGCGCTCTCCACGCGCCAATCGTGCTTGATCGCGTCGAATCGGCACACCACCAGACATTCCCCGCAGCCGATGCACTTGTCAGGGTCGATCCAGGCCACCTCTCCGTGTTTCTCGATGGCATCTACGGGGCACCATCGGATGCACACCCAGCAGCCAGTGCAGAGCCGCGGCTCGACGAAGGGCTTCGTCACCGAATGCTGCCGGAGCTTGCCCATCCGGCTGGACAGTCCCATGCCCATGTTCTTCAGGGTGCCACCGAGGCCCGTGCCCATGTGGCCCGTGACGTGCGAGACCACAATCAGGGCGTCCGCAAGGGCGAGCCCCGCTGCCAGCGACACCTTGTTGTAGATCACGCCCGGAATCTCGATCTCTTCTTCCTGGTTGCCGCGTAAACCATCGAGGATGAAGACGGGTGCCCCTACCCGCTCCAGGGTGAATCCGTGCTGGTGAATCAGTTCGAGGTGGTCGACAGCGTTGCTGCGCTGGCTCTTGTACAGGACGTTCGTGTCGGTGAGAAATGGCTTGGCACCGACCGATTTGACCCGGTCCACGATCGGCCTCACCATTTCTGGGCGGACGTGGGTGTCGTTGTTCTTCTCGCCAAAATGCATTTTGATTGCCACCAGCTCTCCCGGCTCCAGGATTCGAGAAAAGCCAGCCGCGTCGTACAGCGCTCCCACTTTCCGCCCGATGGATTCGAGGGATTCCTTCGCCGTCGCTTGCACGTACCAAACCGTCGCCGCCATGCGCTTCGCTCCCTTCGCTGCTTCACTCCGTCTCGTCGCGCTACCCAAAGGTTTCGCCGCTTCCTACCGAACCACTCCAACAGAGCAGTCGGCCCTGGCCGACTCGCGTTTCCGAGATCCCTTCAAAAACGTCTCCTCAACGCGGAGGCACGGAAAGCACCGAGGATACCCCAGAGGACAGTCAACGAGCGCGAATGCCTCCGAGGGCGCATCGGTCGCACAGAAGCTCATCTCGGACGTCACAGCGAAGTTAATCGAAATAGATCGAGGACTTGATCCTGCCTTTGCCGCGCAAGAGCCCGAGCGGGGCGGTTGAGCTCTGGGAACGTTGCCCACACAGTTGCTTGTTCAACAGGCTCTGTGGCGTCTCTGTGTCCTCCGAGGCTCCGTGGTTTCCCAGGTTTCGGAATTTCCTACAAGGCTCCCAAGTTCTCATGGAAAGCACTCGCCTTGCCAGGGCCTCCGACGCTACTTGCTCATCCACATTCTAGCGGCGGAGTACACGAGAAAGACGGCCATCGCCTTCTTGGCGTAGGTGGCGGGGACATTCTCGATCACGGTGGCTCCGAGAAACGAGCCCACAATCCCACCGATCGCAGCTGGAATCACAATGTGCCAGTCCACATTGCCGAGCTGCAGGTGCCGAAGAGCGCCGGACAGGGCAAGAGGTACGATCACACTGAGGCTAGTACCGAACGCCACGTGGGCCGGAACCTCCATGAACACGATCATCACTGGCACCATCAGTGCACCCCCGCCGATGCCGAACGCACCCCCCAGGATTCCGGCAGTTAGACCCATCAGCAGATACCAGATCGTCATCTCCGTTCTCCCGAATGATCAGTCCGTCACCGCCGCTACCAACCACTGTCACGCAAGTTCAGTTAGCCGCGTCGGCGAGCGCACAGAGACTTCTCCCGCGACCGACAGGATAGGTTCGCCCACCCACCGCACGGCACAGCACGCCCGCTTGGTCCCCCGCCGCCGATCATCCTGCCGCCGCTCTTCAACATCCAGCTCAGAGCTCACGTCCGCGCCCCGACCGGCTCAACCGCCGCCCCTTTCTGCCGATAGAGAAAACTAGTCGTAGGGCCGTTCCACGGACCATCGCACGGCCGCGGTGAACTCTCCGGAAGGGTCCGATTCCAGGCGACCACCCACCGCACGAAGTTGAACGCGAGGCTGAGACGTACCGGCCCGTGGGTGCGAACTCCGAAGCCCGACGCGACACCGGGCCGTGAGTTCCCTCCGCCGACCGAGTGATGCTGGACGGCGAGAACGTCGGCCCGTCGGTAGAGGCTTGCCGGGCGGAGAAACACAACCGCCGCAGAGCTTCCTGGCACGCGCTGTGCAGCAACTGACCACGCACGGGCGTCGTTGGCCCAGGCCGGTCCATTGGCTGGTCGAAAATCGAACAGCGAACGTCCAATGTGCGACACTGACAGACGCGGGAGGAGTTGCCAATGTTCCATCGAGTCCGCAAGCACAGAAACGTGGACAAAATCCAGGTGACCTGGCCGGAAGTAAAACTCGACGAGTCCGAACTGGCGAAGTACTTCCAGTTTCTCCTGTCGCCACCGGTCTTCGTGAACCAAATCCCCTTCCTCTTCGGACCCCCTTTCGAGGGCACCGAGCAACGGGACAAGAATCCCCCCGTCCACTGAGCCGATTTCAGGTCACGACGGGAGCAGTCCCTCTCCCCAGAACTTCCGGGCGGATTCGGCGAATTGCCGCAGTTTCTCGTCCACCCGCGCGAACACTGTGTTCGGCTCGAACTCCCCGCCATTCACTCTCACCCCGGCCGGCAAACCGGTGAGAAGCTCAATTCCCTCATCGACGGTACGAATCGCCCAGATGTGAAACTGGCCTTCGGCCACGGCCTTGACCACTTCCTCACGAAGGACCAGGTCCTCTACGTTCCCCGCAGGAATGATCACACCCTGGGTGCCGGTGAGCCCGCGGGTCCTGCACACGTCGAAGAAGCCCTCAATCTTCTCGTTGATCCCTCCGACCGGCTGGATCTCACCCAATTGGTTCACCGAGCCGGTGACCGCCACATCCTGCCGCACCGGCACGTCGGCCAGGGCGGAGAGAAGCGCGAACACCTCTGCGGAGGAAGCGCTATCGCCCTCCACTCCCGAGTAGAGCTGTTCGAAGCAGATGCTGGCGCTCATCGCCAGAGGTCTCTCCCGGGCGAAGATCCCGCGGAGATACCCCGTGATGATCAGAACCCCTTTACTGTGGATCGGGCCGCTCAGTTCCGCTTCCCGTTCCACGTTGATCACTCCGGCCCGACCCACCGCCACTCGCGCCGTGATCCGCGACGGTCTGCCAAAACGAAAGTCGCCGAGGTCCAAGATCGACAGTCCGTTCACCTGTCCCACTCTCACGCCCTCGGTATCCACCAGAATCACACCGTCGCGGATGAGCTCCTGCACCTTTTCTTCCGGTAGCCGGAGCCGCCTGAGCCGGGCCTCCAGTGCCGCTTCCACGTGCTCAGCGGTCACCAAGTCCCGTCCGCTGCGTCGTGCCCAGTAGGAGGACTCCCGGATCAGGTCCGCCACGTCGTTGAAGCGCGTGCTGATGCGCTCGCGTCCCCCCGCCAACCGAACACCGTATTCCACTACTCTGGCCACAGCCCCCCGATCGAAGGCCAGCAGACCTTCATCCTCGCAGACCTTCTTGACGAAACTAGCGTACTGAGCCACGCTCTCCGCAGAGCGGGGCATTACGTCGTCGAAGTCCGCTTTGATCTTGAAGATCTTCTTGAAGTCATCGTCCACGTTGTAGAGCAGGTAGTAAGTCTCACGGTCGCCGATCAGCACCACTTTCACGTCGCAGGGGATCGGTTCCGGCTTCAAGATGGAGCCCGGCAATGGGAACCCACTCTCCAGCGCCTGGATTTCCACCTGCCTGTTCTTCAGAGCGCGTTTCAGAGCCGGCCACACGTTGGGCTCGAGGAGCATGTCCCGCGCTTGCAGGACCAGGTAGCCGCCATTCGCCTTCACGAAGCTACCCGCGCGGATGTGAGTGAAGTCGGTCCGCCACTCCCCCGAGGGTCCAACCACGCGCTCGATGGCCCCGAAAAGGTTCTTGTAGCTGGGATGGTTCTCGAACACAACGGGCGGCCCGGAAAGTCTGGAGTTGTCCACGACCACGTTCACAGTGTACAGTCTGCGCACATCCCCTTTTGGCGTTCCCTCCTCCTGCTCCTCCGAATCCGCGCGCAGTTTCTCCAGATGCGTCAGAATGTGCTCCCGCACCTGCTCCAGGTATTCGGCCACCCGGGGATACGGGAATCTCTTGCGGATTTCTTCCAGGGGGTGCTTGATGACGGTCTCTACGGTGTGGCGATCCAGTTCGTGAATAGCCTGCGCCAGATCCCGTTCCGTTTGCCGAATTTGTTGCAGGATGTCCCCCAGTTCGAGAGCGAGCGTCTGGTAGCTTTCACGTAGGCGTTCCAGCGTGCCCGTGTCGAATTTCCCCTGTGCTGCGAGTGCCTCCAATTTCTCGAACGGGACCGGCCGTCCGTCGACCAAGGGTACGAGATCGGGCCGTGTAGCCACACCCACTTGAATTTGCACCACCACAAAACCCGCCTTCCGCGCCTCCTGCTCGAACTCGCTGAGTCTGCGCCGCTGTTCCACGCCGTACCGCTCCAGGAGGGCGTTGCGTCTCTCGCGGTACACCTCCGACTCGAACACCTTCGGCAGGTCGCGCTCCAGCAGATTCCCCAGCCGCTCCATTGCGTCCCGAAACTCACGACCCTTGCCGGCCGGAAGACGGAGCGCCATTGGCGAGTCGGGATTGGTGAAATTGTGCACGTAGCACCAGTCGTCCGGCACCAGGCCTTCGGCCGCAACTTCGCCCAGCAACTGCCGCACGGTCGTCGTTCGGCCGGTACCAGCGGGTCCACAGACGAACACGTTGAACCCCGGGCTCTTCATCTCCAATCCGGTGCGGATGGCCGTGACCGCCCTCTCCTGGCCGAGAATGGTCCGGATGGGCTGCAAGTCCTTCGTCGTCGCGAATGGGAGTAAGTCGGGAGGACATCGCCAGCGAAGCTTCTCGGGCGGGACCTCGAGCGATGAGCTCAAATTGGGCATCACTTCCTCCAGGCTTCTCGGAGAGAACGACGGATAACGTCGTTCAAGCACAACGGTTCCGTTCCGGCCCCAGTTCCTTCGGGAGACGATCGCGAAGCGGTGTTCACGCCACCGGGGGTATGGGGCGCAGTCACGTCTCCCACCCCGCTTTCCGCAAGTTCCAGCGGTGGAAAACAACTTGGGACCGCGCCACTACCTGAAGCTTGCGCGGTTTCGCCCGGCCGTCTTCCCAATGACCTCCCGGTCCGCCTCCGCGCCAACAGCGGTCTCCCGCTAACTAGGCACCCACCACCTCGGACCTACCTCAGCCCTGTCTTTCGTGGCGGTCCCGTCTCATCGTTCCGCGCCGAATGAAGGTACCAAACGCAGGCCTGTTTGTCAAGCTACCGGGGAGGTGGCGACCGTTGGGTCGCGCAGAACCTCAAAAGCCTGCGTCCGCTAGGTATGAAGAACTCTCACCAAGTCGCCACGACGCCAAGCCCCCGCCCAATCCC
>CAYXFI010000147.1:0-8798 GCA_964464205.1 uncultured Cytophagia bacterium | reverse complement strand
GAACGAATTGGGCCCGTGTCTTCCCGTTCTTCGGCTGCGGGGGCGTGGGTTTCCAGGTGCTCGAATCTGTGAGACTTTGATCTGGGGAGGATTTGGACCGGGTACGGACTGGACACAAATTGGGACTGGAAGGAAGAGACCTGCGAGGAGGTCGGTGATGGCGAAGTACCGAATCGCGTGGTTGCCTGGAGACGGCATCGGCAAGGATGTGATGGACGCTGCCAAGATCGTCCTGGACGAGGTGAATCTCGACGCGGAGTACATTCCCGGCGACATCGGGTGGGAATTTTGGTGCAAGGAGGGCAATCCGCTGCCCGACCGAACCATCAAGCTCCTGAAAGAGACGGACTGCGCGTTGTTTGGAGCGATCACTTCCAAGCCGAAGGAAGAAGCCGAGGCCGAGCTGGCGCCGGAACTGCGCGGCAAGGGCTACGTGTACACCAGTCCGATCGTACGTTTGCGGCAGGAGTTCAATCTGCGCACTAATCTGCGGCCCTGCAAAGCGTATCCCGGGAATCCGCTGAACTACCGGGACGACATCGACATCGTCGTCTTCCGTGAGAACACGGAGGACTTGTACAGTGGCGTCGAGTTTCACCCTCTGCCGAAGCCGGTGATGGACGTGCTGCTGGAGCAGCATCCCAAGATGGCCCGTTTCGCCGAGGTGCCGCTGGAAGACATCGCCGTCACGCTTCGAATCGTGACCCGAAAGGGGTGCGAGAACATCGTCCGCGACGCATTCGAGTACGCGCGGTCCCACGGCTACAAGAGCGTCACGGTTGTGGAGAAGCCGAACGTGCTGAGGGAGACTTCGGGGTTGATGGTCCGGACCGCTCGCGAAATCGCCAAGCAGTACCCGGAGGTGGAACTCTGGGAGACGAACATCGACGCCATGTGCATGTGGCTCATCAAGAACCCGCAAGACTACGGCGTGCTCGTGACGACCAACATGTTCGGCGATATCATCTCGGACCTGGCCGCGCAGCTCGTGGGCGGGCTCGGCTTCGCTTCGGCGGCCAACATCGGCGACAGCTACGCCGTATTCGAGCCTACGCACGGCTCCGCCCCCAAGTACGCGGGCCAGTACAAGGTGAATCCGATGGCCATGCTGCTTGCGGTTCGGCTGATGCTCGATTGGCTCGGCGAGAAGGAAAGGGCGAATCGCCTGGAGCAGGCCATCGCGGTGGTGATCCGAGAAGGGAAGGTGCGCACCTACGACATGGGAGGAAGCTCTTCCACCCTGGAGGTGGCGCAAGAGGTGGCCAGGAAGTACGCCGAACTGGGGTAGGGAGAGTACCGGACGCCGTTCGGGGGACTGTTGGCGAAAGAGCGGATCCCTGGGTGGCTGTACAGCCTCGGGAGCCGGCGGGGCGGCGGATGCTCCCCGGCCCGCAGATCGACACGCCGGCCGCTCGAGACGCAGGCGGGTCTGTTGAGAGAGGGCGCCCAGTCTTCCTGCCTCGCGGAGCTTTTGCGTCGATGAGTGCCCGAGGGTGAGGGTGGGCGT
Source organism: uncultured Cytophagia bacterium (assembly GCA_964464205.1). Classification (GTDB taxonomy): domain Bacteria; phylum Zhuqueibacterota; class Zhuqueibacteria; order Oleimicrobiales; family Geothermoviventaceae; genus Zestofontihabitans. The sequence goes on along the minus strand of CAYXFI010000147.1, from coordinate 7,291 downwards.
ACGGCAGGAAACTGGCGGGGGAAGCCAGCGTTAACATTCTGCTGGAACCTCCGAGGGTGGGGGAGTGCGGAATCAAACTGGGCTTCCATCGGCCGCGGAGGTTCGGTCTCGGCGGACGGGCGATTCCGCGGCGGGCAGCCCACGTGTTCTCGGCGAACGATCGGGAGAAACGAGGATGGGTCGTCGACTCTTCGGCCTGTGCCTTCCCTTGCTATTCTTGCCCCTGACGCTTCACGCCCAGTACTTCGGCAAGAACAAGGTCCAGTACACGTACTTCCACTGGCAGTACATCCAGACCAAACACTTCGACATCTACTTCACCGACGGTGGACAGAGCCTGGCGGAGTTCGTGGCGAAGCGGGCGGAAGACGCCTACGATCTCCTGAGCCAAGATTTCCGCTACGAGCTGGCCGACCGGATCACCATCATCGTCTACCGAAGCCACAACGATTTCGAACAGACCAACGTGGACCTGTCGCCGCCTGAGGAGAGTGTGGGCGGTTTCACCGAGTTCTTCAAGAATCGGGTGGTCATCCCCTTCGAAGGGGAGTGGGAGAAGTTTCGCCACGTGATCCACCATGAGCTCACCCACGCAGTGTCGCTGCAGATGATGTACGGCACCGGGGTGATGTCGATCATCATGGGGATGACGCGGTTGCAACTGCCCATGTGGTTCATGGAAGGCTTGGCCGAATACGAAAGCCGCGGTTGGGACACCGAGACGGACATGTTCGTCCGCGACGCTACCATCAACGGGTACATGCCCGACATTCAGTACCTGGGCGGTTTCCTCGCGTACAAAGGGGGGCAGGCGGTCTGGGCCTACATCGCCGAGAAGTACGGCAACGAGAAAGTCGGCGAAATCATGGGAAAGGTGAAGATCGCCCGGAGCGTCGACCGCGGCTTCAAGCAGGCGATCGGGCTCAGCGTGCAGGAGCTCTCGGAACGCTGGCAGAAGCATCTGAAGAAGCGCTACTGGCCCGACATCGCTGGGCGGGACGAACCCGAGGACGTCGCGAAGCGTCTGACCGACCACGAAAAAGACGGCAGCTTCGTCAATCTCAGCCCCGCCTTCAACCCGAAGGGCGATAAGATCGCGTTCATCAGCGACAAGTCGGGCTATTTCGATGTGTACCTGGTGAGCGCGATCGATGGCAAGCTGCTGGGGAAAGTGGTGAGCGGCCAGCGGACGGGGGGACTGGAGGAGCTGCACTGGCTCAAGGGTCGCAACCTCTCTTGGAGCCCGGACGGTCGTTTCCTGGTGATGTCGTCGAAGGCGGGTGAGAAGGACCGACTCAACATCATCGATGTCAAGAAAAAGAAGATCGTCACTACCTACGGCTTCGATCTCGACGCGATCTACAATCCCGCCTGGTCGCCGGACGGGAAAGCGATCTGCTTCGCGGGAGTGCACCTCGGGCAGTCGGACCTGTACTTGTTCAATCTCACCACCTGGGAGCTACGGAAGCTCACCGACGACGTGTTCAGCGACGTGGAACCGTGTTGGAGCCCGGATGGGCAGTGGATCGCTTTCGCCAGCGATCGGGGGCCGTTCCTGGACCCGTCGCGGCTCCCGAGCACTTTCGACATCGCGGATCACAATTTCAAGAACTTCGACATCTACCTCTTCTCGCTCCAAGGCGATTCCCTGGTGCGGGTGACGTCCGACCGGTTCATCCAGCGCTCGCCCGTGTTCAGCCCGGACGGAAAGATCCTGGCGTATACCAGCGACCGCAGTGGCGTGAGCAACATCTACTTGCGGGAGCTGGACTCGGGCAAGGAGTGGGCGATCACGAATGTTCTGACTTCGGCGTTTCAGCCCACTTGGAGCAGCGACGGGAGCCGGCTGGCCTTCACGAGCTTCTTCAACGGGGGCTACGATCTGTACATGCTCAAGAATCCGCTGGACATCAAGCCGATCAACGTGCCGCTGACGGTGTACCGGAAGCAGACCGAGAAGGAGCGGCGCGAGAAGCTCGCGCGCGAGCGCAAGCGTAGAGAAGCGGAGGAACGTCTGCGCCGGAAACGGCGCGAGGAACTGTTCCGTCACTTCGTCTTCGACGAGGACTTCAAGAACGGCATCATCCGGTTGCCCGAGGAGAAGACGGCGGAGGTGTTTCTCGATTCGACCGAGTTCAAGCTCCCCACCGGCGAGTACAGGGTTCACGAGTACAAGGTCACGTTTTCGCCCGACATCATTTACGGGGAAGCGGCGTACAGCCAGTACTTCGGGGTATTGGGACAGAGCCTGATCGCTCTTTCCGATGTTCTGGGGAATCACCGGATCAACATCTACACCAACTTGTTCTACGACTACCGGAACTCGGACTACGAGGTCGTCTACCTGTACCTGCCACGAAGGGTGGACCTGGGCGCAGGCGGCTTCCACCACGCCTACTTTTTCCTGAACCGCTGGGGCACACTGATCCGCGACCGCAACTACGGCCTGAATTTCTACGCGAGCTATCCGTTCAATCGGTACGAACGCGCGGACCTGGGTCTCACGCTCTTCGCCGTCGACCGGGAGTGGCTGTTCGACGTGCTCGCGTTGCCTAAGATCAAGCGCCGCGCAGTGATGGGGAGCCTCTCGCTGGTGCGCGACACCAGCATCTGGGGCTTCACCGGACCGGTGGCGGGCACGCGGGCGAGCGTGGGGGTGACGGTGAGCCCCGGGTTCGGACAGTACGGGCTCCGCTTCGTGACCCTGCGGGAGGACATTCGCAGGTATTTCCGGGTGAGGCAGCACTACACGTTCGCATTTCGCTTGGCTGGGGGAATCAGCGAAGGGGATGATCCTCAGCGGTTCTACCTGGGAGGCGTGCAGAATTGGATCAACTATCGGTTTCGCAGCGGCATCCGCGTGGACGACGTGAACGACATCTACTTCAGCACGTTTGAGACGCCGCTCCGCGGAGGCGATTACTACGAACGGGAGGGAACGCGATTCGTGCTGGCCAACCTGGAGTTCCGGTTTCCCTTGATTCGCTATCTGGTCCTCGGATGGCCGCTGCCCATCGGGTTCCGGGACATCCGCGGTGCGCTGTTCACCGACATCGGTGCGGCCTGGTCGAAACACGAGGGATTCCGTATCTTTCGAGAAGAGCCGGAAATGGGCTGGGTCCAGTTGGAGGACGTGTTCATGGGCTACGGGTTGGGGATTCGAGTGAACATGGGTTTCTTCGTGTTCATGCTCGACATCGCCTGGCCCACTGATCTAGCGCGGTCGGAGTCGGCTCGCTACTACTTCTCGCTGGGGGCGGAATGGTGAGACGGAACCGAGTTTCGACGATGCAGCTCTTGCTTGGATTGGCGGCTCTCTCAGGCCTGGTTTTCGGGGCGGTCGGGCAAGCGGCGGCTCAGACGGTGCCGCAGTTGATCGAGGAGGGTTTCTTCGGGGGAGCTCTCCTGGAGTACGACGCTTTCAACACGTACAACCCGGCGTCGGGGGAGGGCGAGGTCGACGTCTACTATTCATTCGTCTACGACATCCTGCAATTCGTACGTGCCGAAGGTGACACTTACCGCGCCCGGTACGAGGTTTCGGCGCTGCTCCGCCGCGGGAAGAAGGAATACGTGGACTTCAAGTCCGACGTGGGTACGGTGGTGGTCACGAGCTATCCCGAGACGAACTCTCGCATCAAGCGGATCTCGGGACGGCTCAGGTTGCAGGCCCCCCCGGGCAAGTACGAACTGGAACTGCGTTTGACAGACGGCGAATCCGAAAAGACACTCGTGCGCAAGAAGAAAATCCTCGTGCGTGACTTTCACCGGAAAGGCGTCCACTTGTCGGACATGATTTTCGCGGACAGTGCCGCGTGTGAGCGGTTGGGCAGTGGCCGGTGGTGGCCCAATCTTTCGGCGCGCTACACGCAGCCGGAGTCGGGTTTCGTGGCCATTGTGCAGGTAGTACCGGAACCGGACACGCAGACGGTGGAGACGCGGTGGGAAATCCGCACCCAGGCCGGAAAGAAGGTGGCCGCGGAAACCACGCGGGTCAAAGGGTACCGGTCGCTCTGCCTTGGACTCCACGACTACGTTCGCAGGCCAGGCCGGTACGAGCTGCGAATCCAAGCCCGGACTGCCGAGTACAAGGCGGAGGCGAAACGGGTGTTCTCGGTCGCGTGGGGGGAGGCGTTTGTGGACACCGCAAACCTCGATGTGATCATCGAGGCGATGCGGTACATTGCCAAAACGAGCGATATCGAAAGGATGAGGCAGGCCAGCCCGTCGATGCGACGCTTGCTATTCGAAGATTTTTGGAAGGAGCGCGACCCAACCCCGGATACCCCCGAGAACGAATTGCGGGAGGAGTTCTTCCGTCGATTGGACTTTGCGAACCGTTTCTTCTCCGTGCCGGAGCTGGGTCTCGAAGGCTGGCAGACGGATCGGGGGAAAATCTACATCATTTACGGGCACCCGACCCACGTGGAGCGGGAGCCGGCGCAAATGCAACAGGCCTCGTACGAGATCTGGTACTACTCCCATCTCCGCCGCCGCTTCGTCTTTGTCGACGAGACCGGGAGCGGTTTGTACGAGCTGAAACGGGCGGATTGACGGCTATCGTCCAGTTTTTCCCTTTGTTTCAGGTGGAAGTCCAGCCGTGGGGCGAGGCTGCCTGCAGCGGAGGGGGGAATAGCAGCACCACGGGCTTCCGCTAACCCCGTCGAACGGCGCAATTTCAGCCTACGAATTGCTTGCTTCCTTCGCCTGAAATTCTTAGATTTCCGCCGCTTTTTGCTAACGAGGCGAAGGGAATTGGAGTAGATGACGGCTGAGCGGCTACATTCAATCAACGTTGTCCTTCCCGACAGGGAACAGGGCCCCTCGTACCCTTCCCCCTTCCCGAGGCCCGCACGGGCCTGATTTCCGCGTACCTACTTGCGTCTCCCCATTTTCAGTTCAATCCGGTCGAGTGTGACAATCAGCGGACCAGTTCCGGCGTGAGGATGGAGCTGAGTTACCAACAACGTGATTTCTTTTTTCCGCAAGAGTTGTTGCCCGAAGGCGCAGAATGGGCCGAAGGAGGGGGCATTCTGTGGCCCGCGGGGTTTGCTGCCTCGGCTGCCGCGGCGGGGATACGGAAAAGGGACAGGCTGGATTGCGCGCTTCTCGTGTCGGAGGATCGTGCTAGCGTGGCAGGGGTCTTCACCCGGAACAAGGTGAAGGCGGCACCCCTGCTGGTTGCGATGCAGCGGGTGCGAGCAGGCGGAGCGCGCGCGTTGATCGCCAACAGTGGCGTGGCCAACGCCTGCACGGGAGAAGCGGGAATCCTTGCGGTCCGAGAGGTGACCGGAGGGGTGGCGCGCGCCCTGGCCATTCCGGAAGACGAGGTGCTGATGGCCTCGACCGGCGTAATCGGGGAGCCGCTTCCCGTGGATCGGATTGCGGCCGTTCTGCCGCGGCTGAAGGAGGGGTTGAGCAGGGCGGGGGGCGAGGATTTTGCCCGTGCCATCATGACTACCGACACGAGGCCGAAGCAGGCGGCGCTCACGCTCGCCTCCGCAAGCGGCCAGATCCGCATTGGTGGTGTCGCAAAAGGAGCCGGGATGATTCATCCCAACATGGCCACGATGCTGGCTTTCGTGACCACGGATGCCGAGGTCCCGGTCGCGGTCCTTCGGGAGTCGTTGAAGAGAGCCGTAGAAGTGTCCTTCAATTCCATCAGTGTGGATGGGGACACCAGCACGAACGACCTGGTTCTGGTTTTCGCAAACGGTCGGAGCGGGGTGAGGGTAGGGGAGCGCGATGGGGTGGATCAGTTCGTCCGGGGGCTCACGGCCGTCTGTGTGTCTCTGGCGCGGCAGATCGTCGCCGACGGTGAAGGTGCGAGCAAGTGGGTTGTGGTGCGCGTGCACGGCGCGGCGGACGAGCGGAGTGCCCGGACGGTCGCCAAAGCGATCGGCAATTCGTTGCTAGTCAAGACGGCTATTGCGGGCGCCGACGCGAACTGGGGCCGAATTCTGGCGGCCGCTGGCGCGAGCGGGGAGCGTGTCCCCCTCGAGAAGCTCGTGCTGAAACTGGACGGTGTGACCGTTTTCCGCGACGGTGCCCCGATCCGGCTGACTGATGAAGAGGAGCGACGAATCTTCCGTGGACCGCAGGTCGAGATCGATCTGGATCTGGGGCTTGGCCGGGCCGCGTGGACGGTGTACACTTGCGACCTGACGGAGGAGTACGTGCGGATCAACGCTGAATACCGGACGTGAGGAGGTGCGTTGCACGCTGAACGCAGGGTTCGCGTAGGGATCGCGGGGGTGAGCGGGTACACGGGGCTGGAGCTTCTGCGTTACCTCGTGCGCCACCCCGGGCTTGAGCTGGTAGCGGCGAGTTCAGAACGTCAGGCAGGGGAGCCGCTCGGCGCGCTGTGGCCCAACGCGCAGGGCAGGCTGGCGCAACTCGAGCTGGTCGACCTGGCGGGTCTGAAGGGGCAGCGTCCGGAGGCGGTTTTCCTCTGCCTCCCGCATAGCCAGTCGGCTGTGCCCGCGGCGCAGTTCCTGGAAAGCGGAGCTCGCGTGATCGATCTCAGCGCGGATTTCCGGCTGCCGGATGCGGAGTTGTACGGGAAGTGGTACGGTGCGCATCCCAGATCGGAGCTCTTAGGGCAAGCCGTCTACGGCCTGCCGGAGGAGTTCCGGGAGGAGATCCGGAGGGCAAAGCTGGTGGCGAATCCGGGCTGCTATCCCACGGCGGCTCTGCTGGCCCTCATTCCGCTGTTACGTACCGGACTGGTGGAGGCGGAAGGAATTGTGATCGATGCCAAGAGTGGCCTTTCCGGCGCTGGCAAGACGCCGAAACCACACCTGCACTTCGTGGAGGCGAACGAAAACGCCACCCCCTACAGTCCCGGCCGCCAGCACCGGCACGTGCCTGAGATCGATTGGTACTTGAGCCAGGCCGCTGAGCGAGAGGTGCAAGTGACCTTCGTTCCGCACCTGCTGCCGATGGACCGCGGCATTCTGGAGAGCGCGTACGTGCGGCTCGCGGGGAAGGCGTCGGTCAAAGATGTGGAGAATTGCTGGCGATCTGCCTACGCACGTGAACCATTCATCCGAATTCTCGGAGACGGGCTGCCTTCGACGAAACGAGTGGCGCACACAAATCTCTGTGAGCTGGCTGTGCGTGAGGGGAGTGAGGGTACCGCGATCCTGTTCGCCGCCATCGACAACCTGGGCAAAGGTGCGAGCGGCCAGGCGCTTCAGAACCTGAACATCATGTACGGTCTCGACGAGACGACCGCGCTGTGGTGAGGGCGATGCGTGCGGTGGTCAAAGTTAGCGGGAAGTTGATCGAA
>CAYXFI010000146.1:0-8808 GCA_964464205.1 uncultured Cytophagia bacterium | reverse complement strand
ATTCGGGTCGTTGGGATTGCTGCTGATAATCGCCCACAGCTCCTCGTCGGTCGTAGGACCTGTGTCCAGGTAGAAATGAGCATCCGTGATGCCCATGTCCTTCGGCGTCTTGAAAAAGCCCACGCCGAACACACCGCGTTCGAATTCGTTTGGATCAGTGATCTCCGGATCGAGCTCGTAGAGGACGTCCCAGGGACCGGGGTTCAGTCCTGTGCTGTAGGTGTAGTACGCCTCGTCCTCGTACTCCCCGTAGTCAATGTCGAAGTAGAATCCCCAGTAGCACCCATCCAGCAGAGAATCGCTGGTGTTCGTGATCGTGATGTCGTAGAAGTGGAAATCCGCCGCATACGAACGCCCGTACTCGTAGCACTCTATGTCGAGGCGAATCCCCAGGGGCGGTCCCTGGAGGTTGTCGCGATCGTCCAGAGCCGAATAGATAACCCGGTCCGCCGCGAACTCTCCCGGCACCTCCTGGCCGTACGTGGGGGAGTCCGGATTGATGTCGATCCGGAAAGAACCCGGCCAATGCCGCTCTCCAGGGGTGGGTACGAAATTCCCTTCCTCGTCGTCGTAGCCCTCGGGCCAGGTGATGGGAATGTCGCTGACCGCGAGGTGGGGATACCCTTGATGCTTCAACTCCTCCGGCTGAGGCTTCGCGTGGTAGCGACCGTAGCTCCCCTTCACCGGACTCCAGTCCTCCTGCCGGTAGGCGGTGAATCCGTCAATCACGTTCCCCTTGCGGGCGAAGAGGAAAGAGAAGTCGTCCACGGCATTGTCATCCGACGCAATAGCCCCTCGACTCTGGGGCCAGCGCATGTTGTAGAACTCGGACTGGAAGTACGAATCCGTGAGCTGTCCGAAGTTCATGTAGCAGTTGATCAACTCCCCTTTCGTCATCAGCGCATAGCCTATGTCCGGGCCCTGCGCGCTGCCCTTCGCCAGCTTCGGGCGGCGATCTATCTCCGATCGCTCCACGCGAGCTGCGTAGCCCAAACTCACGGCTGCTGCCAGGGTGAGGATCAGCAGTGCTCGCTTCATGGGCAACTCCCTTCCGTCATGACCAGCAGATACCTACCTCCGGAGCCCACTCTCCCCCAAGACCCGTCCACAACCCCATTGTCACGACGCATGCGCCCGCGAGGCCATCAATAGAAAAAGCGGACACCCACGGAAATCAACCTGGGGATGCCCACATTTCCGGGATTGTGGACGCGATCCTGCGAGTAGGAACTGGTCGGACCCGCGTCCCAAGCCTTGCCGGTCCGCGACCAGACGTAGTTGGCGTTCAGCCGATTCGTCAGATTCTTCACGACCACAAAGCCTGCCACCCGCAGCCGCTTGCCCAGGTCGAAGGTCTTGATCAGCCGCACGTCGATCTGGAAGAACCAGGGCTTACGACCCGTGTTCCGCTCCACGAACACGTTCTCCGCCTGCTCTTCCACGAACGGCGTGTACGGCAGGCCGCTGGCAAGCTGGAGGAGAACGTTCAGATTCCACTGTGAAAGCGGGTAGCCGTTCAAGAATTTCGGCCCAAACCGACGAGGCGTCTTGAAGATCGCGTTGATGGACAGATCGTGTCGTCGGTCGAAGTCCAGATAGTACTCGCGATTGGGCCGGAGCGTCACGTTCACGCCACGGTAGTAGTTGTAGCCGTCTCGAGACGAAGACTCATTGCCCTTGGCCACCATCAGAGAGTAGTTCAGAATTCCGGTGAAGAAACGCCCCGCCCTCTTCTCGAGCGTGAAATCCACGCCGCGCACGCTCGCGTAGTCGCTATTGTCGAATACCGTGAAGTTGTACGGGAAGACCAGCTTGAACGTACTTCCGGCCAGATTCGTGATGTCCTTGAAGTACGCGTTGACGTCAAAGGCCCAGTCCACCCCGACCTGGGTCCGCAGGCCGAACTCGTACTGCACGGTCTTCTGACTCTTGATCTTCGGATTGCCAATGAGGGGCATACCTCCTGACGTGACATCGTGGTGTTTGTACATCTCGTAGAAGCTCGGGATTTCGTAGAAGTGCCCGTACGAGCTGTGAAACACCATTTTGTCGGTCACGGGGTAAGCGATGCCGATGCGCGGGCTCAGGTGAATCTGGGGATCCGCGGGAACCTCCCGCGCCGGGATCCACTCGCCCGTGGACTCATCGAGACGGCCCGGCGTGTAAATGTCCTCCCACATGGTGTGCTTCGGATTGAAGTAGTCGTAGCGGAGACCGAGGTTCAGAACGAAGCGCTCGTACTCCATCTTGTCCTGGATGTACGCGGCGTACTCCACCGGATGATGTTCGAAGATCTCGATGTAGTGGGCTGACCCCGGCCAGGGATACCGCCAGCGGTCGCGCGTCACCGTGTGCCACTTGTATTCGAAGCCGGCTTTCAGCTCGTGGCGAGGCGTCACCTGACTGACCCAGTCGAGCCGCGCCGTGTAAGTCTCGGTGGCGTTGTCCTCGTAGCGGCCCCGGTCACCCCGAACGTAGAATCCATCGGAATTCCTGCTGGCCTTCTGCCAGTCGGAGTACAGCACAATTACAGAGTCCAGCTTGTCCGGATTGTCGCGGATCTCCGGCGGCCAGTCGCTGATCTTGAACTTCCGGTGTGGGTTCCACCTGTAGTAGCGATGGTAGTACCGCGAGAGCCGGACCGTGTAGAAGGAGCGACTGCTCACCGCGTGGGTGGCCGTCACCACCTCGCGGTCCACGATGCTCTGCCGATCCTCCAGCGCCCAGGGGCGGTACTTCCACACGTGACTGTAGGGCTTGTAGTAGCGCCGCGAACGCTGCAGGTGAGCGTTGATCTTGAGGGACCGGAGACGGTAGGTCAACTTGGCGTTCAGCTCACGGTTGGCGTCGTAGCCAAAAGGAAGGTGACTGTAGTAGTTCGAGTAGCGACCCGCCACGAAGAACGAGAGATTCTTGACGTACGGCACAGGCCCGGACAGATTGCCGACGAAGTAACCGTACAGCGGTGCTCCGAAGATCTTCGGAAGCTTTCCGATGCCGGGGATCGACTCGAACTTGGGAACCTTGTACTGAGACACACCGATGGGATCCACGGCCGTGGGGGTGGTCACTGTGTCCCCGTTCTCCGTCACGTACCACCGCATCGAGTCGCGGTACTCATCTTCCTTGCCGGGAGGCACGTCCACGAGATCCGTGTACAGCATCCAGTCGGGCTTGCGGTAAGGCGACTCATTGAGCCAGTGCGACTCGTACTCAATACGCCCGCTGTACCGATCCAGCGCCCCTTCTTTCGTGACAATGTTGATGATGCCACTCATAGCCTGACCGTACTCGGCGCTGTATGCCCCGGTGATCACCTGGAGCTCTTGCACAATGTACTTGTCCAGGATGATGCTCGAAGCCCCGGATTTGTAGAAGGGATCCCGCACCAGCACACCGTCGATCATGTATGCGATCTCTCCCGCGCGGCCCCCTCGCAGGTGCAGGTCGCCGGCTTCATCCGTGGTAATTCCGGCCTGCGCCGCAATGGCCTCGTCGACTTCCTGGATCGGCATATCCTGAAATACTTCGAAATCCAGGATGGCGGTCTTAGTCGTCTCGTCCCGCTTCACCAGGGGCCTCTCGGCCATCACCACCACCGTCTGCCCCTGGATCACGGTCTCCTCCAGATCAAAATCCACCCGCACGGTGCGGTCGGCAATCACCTGAACCCCTTCTTTCACGACGCTCTTGTACCCGATCATCGAGGCCTTCACACTGTAGTAGCCGGGCGGGATGTTGAGGATCAGGTAGGTTCCGTCTTCCCCTGTAGCCGCACCGACCTGCGTACCTACCAGCACCACGTTGACACCCGGCAACGGCTCGCCGGTCTTCGCGTCGCGCACGACCCCCCGGATCTTGCCGGTGGTACCCGCAACCGCAGCACCGAGGACCGCCAGTGCTACGATCAGGAACACCAGCAGCGAGAACGGCCTTCGCCCTCTCATCTCAGTTCTCCCTGATCATTCCTCCCTGGGAACTGATGGAGGGGCAGGGGCAAGGCCCCAGCCCCTCCGCAATTGGCTACTTCACGAGGACCATCTGGCGAGTCTGGGAGAATCCATCCGCTTCGAGCCTGTACAGGTACACCCCCGAAGGCAACCCGGCGGCGTTCCAGCTCACACCTTTGTGGCCCGCTTCCATCTCCGCGTCCACCAGTGTGGCGACGAGCTGACCCTTCGCGTTGAACACGCTCAATTTGACGTGGCTTCTCCTGGGCACGTCGAAGCGGATGGTGGTCACCGGATTGAACGGATTCGGGTAGTTCTGGTAGAGCGCGAAAGTCGTTGGAATATCCGTCTTCGGATTGCCAGCCACTCCAGTCAGGAGATTCTTCACCTCGGCGGTCGGCACACCGAGGTAGTAGAACATCCGAGTGTCGATGGTCGTGTCCCGCTGGCCGAATACGAGATGGAGCTTGTCCGAGGCATTCCGCGCCATCCCGTTCGGAGCCCGACCGTCCCAGTTCTCCAGCACGGCCACCGGCCCTTTCCAGGTTTGACCGTTGTCCTCCGACACCATTACGAACAGATTGTACTTGTAGTGGGCCACGTCGCCCGCCGCGCCGGTCGTATCCACCACGTCCTCGTAGGCGTAGTAGAGGGTTCCGTCGGGGCCCAGTGCGGCCGCATTCAGCGGGTACATTTCCTCGCGATTGTCCAGACCCCAAGCCACCAGCCCGTCATTCAGCAGCTTGGGGTAGACGAACTTATTGATGTTCCAGGTGTCATTGTGCACGTCGTAGCGGAAGTCCCAGCCGCGGTAGGGCTGCGGCTCACCCGAGACCACCTCTGAGGTGTCGCGGCCGATAGCGAAGATGTGGAAGTACCCGGCAGCGTCGCGCAACACCGTGTAGTTGTGGTAAATGTCGGCATTGCTGAAGTTGAGATACTCCGCTCCCGGGATCAGCTTGGGGGCCGTCCAGGTCTTTCCGCCATCGCGGCTGATGCAGTAGTACAGGCGCCAGATGTCGCTGTCGTGGTACCACTGGCAGAGACCCACAGCGAAGGCGATGTTGTTCTCGCCCAGCAGCACGCCCACTGACGAAGTAGAAAGATCGATGATGTAATTCGCTTTGTCGCTGTCGGCCGGAACTGCGGAGGCGATGACAATCGGCCGGCTCCACGTGATCCCGCCGTCTTCCGATCTGTAAACCAGGTGGAATTCGCCGGGCGGATCGCCTCCGTGATGATGGGCACCCACCAGCCACAAATTCGGATTGTCCGGCGCGATGTCCAAACTGTAGTAGCGGATGTCCATCACGCTGTCGGCGCTGGCCTTGTCGTCAATGAACGAGTTCTCCCACACACCTCCACCCCAACCGCCAAGGTCCACGGCGAGGGTCGGCTGGTTCTGGATATTCGGGTCATCGTTCGCCGCGTTGCGATAAACGATGATGGGGGTGTCGGGGGTACCCTTCACGGTGGGAAAACGCCCGTTCATGGAACTGCCCACCCCCTCGTTGATATTCGGGAAAATCGTCCACGTGGACCCGCCGTCCGTCGAAATGGCAGCGTGGATCCTCCGCGGATCAGGATCTGAGCTGCCGTAATAATAGTACCACGCTGTGATCAGGTTCCCGGTAGTCGGTTCGTAGAACAACTGCTCCTGGCACCCGCGGTACGTCCCATTGAAGCTGGGCCCGCTGCTGGAGTCAATCAGCGAGATTACCGCACCGGGCACGGGTGAGGTTTGGGCCATCGCCACACCGAATGAAACCAGCACAAACCCCACGAGCAGTGCTGCGACTTTCCGCCTCATGGTTCTTCTCCCTCCATGATTAGGTCTCTCCAACACCTCACGACAGGCCACTCAAGAAAACGTACGCCGTAGCAACGATCAACTGTTGGGCATCACCTCCTTGCACAGGATTCGTCGCTCACCGAAGCATTTCGCGGTCACTTGGGGAAAGCGTTCGTGTGCTGCGTGCCGGGATCATTCGCGGCGGGACCTACAGGGTAGTGTGCGGCAGCCCGACGATCACAAGCAAAGGAATCTCGCTCGACTGCCATGGCGCGAGGATCGGACGCGAAACTGTGAAGTGACCTTAACTTTTTTCTTAATCTAAGTCACTCCTGGCATTGAGTCAAGCCAAAAATCCCCCTGTCTGAGCGCAGCCTCGACGCACCTTTTCGGTTGACAAAATGAACGGTTTTCAGCAAATTCAACGCGTCTGAAACGAATGGAGCGGTCCTACAGTAAGCTGCTCTGCACCAGTTGTTCGAGTGCAAAGCCAAGAGCGTCCTTCACTCAACCACAGGAGGGATCATGCGTAGCACGTTCCGGACTGCGACAATCGTTCTGGCCTGCCTCCTTATCCCGGCGGCAGTCTACGCCTCGGGTGTGGCTCTCACCGGAATCGGTGCCCGCGCCACCGCGCTCGGCGGAAGCTACCACGCTCTCGCTTCGGACTGGAGCGCCGCCTACTGGAATCCCGCTGGACTGACCCAGATCCAGGGCTTCCACGCCGGCTTCGACGTGGAGATGATCAAAGTGAGGGGCCACCTGACTCCAGCTCCGTGGGACACCCTTGGCCGCTTCAGTGTGTTCCGTACGACAGAAGTGGCCAATAAGGACAAGACGTTCTACGTCCCGGCTGGTGGAGTGGCCTACGGCATGGGGCGTCTCGCCTTCGGCCTTGCCGTGTTCGCCCCGTTTGGTCTGGGAGCCACCTGGGACCTGCTCGAGACCGAGAAGTACCACGCCGAATACCCGAAATACGACTACGACGACGACCTCAAGGTGGTTGACGTCCATCCGACGGTGGCCTTACAACTGAGCGACAATCTCAGCGTTGGCGTCGGCGTCTCCCTGGTGTACAGCAGCATGATGATTCGCAAACCGGGTTTCATTCCGAATCCGTACCTGGCACCGCCGGACCCGTCGCTTCAGACGTTCGTGAAAATCGCCAGGTTCGAAGAAAAGGGTCTGCTCAGATCGCCCTACACCCACTTCATCCTCGATTCCAAGCTCGAAGGCGATGGTTTCGGCTGGGGCGGCAACCTCGGTCTCCTCTGGAAACCCTCGTCCTCCCTCAGCATCGGCCTGACGGGACAGTGGTACCACGACCTGAGCTTGGACGGCGAGATCAGCGCCAGTCTGTACTTCCCCTACAGCGAAGACGCCAACAACGCCATCCAACTCTTCGTCACGCCGAAATTGCAGGAAAAGCTACAGAAGGGAGAAATCACCGAAGAAGAGTACGTGGTGGTCTCGAAAGCCTACTCCGGCGAGAAGATTGTGGTGTACGACAAAGAGAAGGGTTCCGCCACCGTACCGCTACCTCCCACCCTCGCCCTCGGTTTCGCCTACACCGGCATTCCCAATACGACCATCGCTGCTGACATCACCTGGACCGGCTGGTCGGCCTGGGACGTGATACGGATAGAACTGGACAATGGCGACGTTAGCGAGCTCAAGGAGCTATGGAAGGACACCATCCGGCTGGGAGTCGCCGTGGAACGTAGGTTCCAGTCTTTCTGCGGCCGACTCGCCTATTACACCGAACCCGAGGCACCTCCAGCTTCCACGCTGTCGCCCACCATACCTGACGTCTCCCGACGCCACGTCCTCCTGCTGGGCATCGGTGTCCCGCTGGGACCGATTACGCTCAACTTGCACGCCGAGAAGTTCTTCAGCGAGGAGAAGGACGTACGCGAGTGGCGGCTCACCGCAGACGGTACCGACTACGAAAACGTAGCCGGGAAATATCGTCTTGACACATTCACGGTGATGTTCGGAATCGACTACAACCTGTGATTGACCGCTTGCACACCCGGGGGCTCCGCTGTGTTGATCAGGAGCCCCCTCTTCGTTTGCGGCAGTTCCTCCAAGTGCCCGCCGGTAAGGGCCTCACCGCGCTCGTGGGCCTGTCGCTGGCGCTGCTGCTGGCGCGGTGCTCAGTGGACACGGGTTTGCAGCCGTTGCGGTCGGGCATCCAGGGAGTCGTGGTGTTCCACGGCGAGCCTCCGCCCAACACGGAACGGGTGGTCGTCGTGGCGGCGTATGCTTTCCCTCCCGCGGGGGCTGCTGACCTCGCTTTCAGCGACCCTCTGCCCCTCGGCAAGGATTCCACCGAATTCCGCATCATCCTGCCTCCGGGCAACTACCCCCTGATCGGCGTCCTGTGGAAAGAAAAAGGCTACCCCTACGACATCTGGAATCTGTTCGGCGCCTACTTTGAGCACCCGAACGACTTCCTGCCCGGCAGCGTGCTCGTACCCGATCGGGAAACGATGGTCCGGAGCATCCGAATCGACGCCGACTTTTCGCGCGTCCAGCCGCACAGCGAGAGCAGCATCTCGGGAACCATCCGCTTCGTCGGCGCCCCGCCAGCCGACCTGCAAGAGGTCAGACTGGTGGCATCCCTGAGCTTCCCCCCTCGCAATGTCCTGGACCTGCGCTTCGGGCCCGCCGTGGAGCCATCCGGTGAGATGGTCCCCTACCTGTTCCCCCTTCCTCCGGGCGAATATGCGATGCTCGGCGCCGTCGTCAAACTCCGCGGTGAGGAATGGGATCCGCGCAACATCGCGGGCTTGTATTTTGGGGACGAGCCCCTGGAGCCGGGGAAAGTGGAGGTGCCGGACCCGGCTGCGACCGTGACGGGCATCGACTTTCAGGTGGACTTCACACGGCTCCAGCGCAGGACCGACAGCGGCGTGCGGGGAGTCATACGTTGGATGGGAACGCCACCCTCCGGAACGGAAAGTGCGATTCTGGTGGCTTCCTACGCCTACCCTCCCACCTCCTTGCTGGACATCATTGTCGGCCCTGCTGTTCCTCTTCGCGGGGACACGGCGCAATTCGAGT
>CAYXFI010000145.1:0-8817 GCA_964464205.1 uncultured Cytophagia bacterium | reverse complement strand
GCGAGGCTTCGCAAGGGTTCTCCCGTACGTGCCCTCTGACGAGCACGGGTGGTGTACATGACAACCGCGGCGACGTGCGGAACGCCGGGTTTGGCCTCGGGGATCGAAACCAGTTAAGTCCCATGGTGTCGGTGAAAGTCCGAATCTACTTGGGCCAGGTCGCGCGACAAGCGCAGATCTGGGACCGCGTGACGTTCCTGCGTTCCTGGGATTTGTGAGGACGGAGTCCGATTCCTCCATCCCACCTGTTTGGCCACCCCATTGATGATGGAAAAGTCGTTCGCGTCCCTGCGGAACGGTCTGCGTCCTTGGGGTGAACAGCGGCTTTGCGCGCCCTGGCAGGTCAGTACGCGAACTCGATCCGGAAGGTGCGGATCTGATAGGGCCCGAGGTCCAGGGCGATTTGCCCGCCGCGGACGGGCATGCGACGCACCATCTCCTCCAGTAAGTTGCATTCGCAGGCATTCCGGAGCGGCCTGGTGAACTCGATTCGCGCGCTTAGCACCTGCCTGCCGCGGGTTTCCACGAGACGAACCACGTATCCCCTGCCGTCCTCCGCCCGTTTCACGCATGTCACCCGCACTCCCGGGCGGTCGCAGTGGAGAAGCCTCATCGTTCCCGCGAGAGAGCCCCTGGCCCTCGGATGGATCACGATCAGGGGGTTGCTTACGCGAATCCCGATTTCGGCCAGGTCAATCGCCCACGGACCTGCGCCGAGTGTGCGAAGTCCCAGCAGACTGTGATGTCCCCCGACGTCCGGTACGGGATCCGGGTCGACCGGGCTGCGCAGGAGTGTCACGCTCACTTCGTTGCCAGCGAAGGCGTGCCCCGGGTGGTTGCGATTGGCGAGCACCACGCCGTGGTTGCCGTCGCGGAGGGCTACCCACTGCTGCGCCGGTTCCTCCACGCCGTCGTTAGGCCGTTCAATCGCGCCGAAGGGGATCGACCGCAGGTGCACGGATGCCCTCAGGTTCAACGGGAAGCTCATTTTCAATGTCTTGAGGCGCTCGCGCCACCCGGAATGGACGGCGATGTCGATGTGGGGAAGTCGTTTGTAGACGGCGAAATCTACGAAGAAGCGGCTGTTTCCGAACACGTAGGGGACCCGGATTTTCCAGCACACTGAGCCGTGACTCAGCACACGCGGGGGGCTGATCGGTGCGAGCGTTGTGTCCTCACCGGTCAGCCTCGTGTTCCAGGCCGTCGAACCGCCCAAATTGTCGCCAACCAGACGAAGTCGCGCCAGCTGGCCGCCGGGCGCTACGACGTCCCACTGCGTCCGACGATCCGGCAGGCGGGCGATCCCGCCAGTCCGAGGGTCGATCTTGACGATCAGTGCGCTCGACTCGAACCGCAGGTTACCCCCCAGTTCGCGCCGTTTGGGCCTCTCCGCCCGCATCAAGAGGCTTCCAGTAGGTGTGCCGGTCCTCGATCTCCGGGTGCCAGGCGGCCACGAGGGGTTCGCTCAGATGATCCAAGATCCGCACGGGGCGTGCTTTGGCGTCGAACGCGTGAGCCACGTAAGTGCTGTAGCCGGCCGGCGGCACTTCGGCGAGGAACACGATGCGAGCCCGGTAGAAGCGCTCGTACACTCTGATCCACTCGAAGGTCTGTCCCCCCGGTGTTGCCCCTGGCGCTGATGAACAGGGTCCGATCCAGCTGCCGGGGGAAATCCAGGATGCAGATGGCCGGGTCCACGCGCTCGATCCCGACGGGATTGAACACGGCGAGCGGGTACCCGCCGGATGGGTAGCGCGCGCTGTCTGCGATGGCCTGGAGGCCCAGTTGTGGCTTGTGGATCGGTCGAACATTTGCTACCTTTGTCGCGCGTAGCTGGTACCGCGCCTCTGAGAGGGCCGACGAAGGCGTGGGCCGGGACGTTCCGCTCGTAGCGGTAGGTAGTGTGAGAGGGCTGCGATGAGCGGTTTGGATTTGTACCTCGATCACGTCCGGGAACGTCTGGAACGGGTGATCGGGGAGGAGAGAGGCAACATCGAGCGCGCCGCGGAGCTGGTGGCCGCTAAGATCCGCGAGGGGAAGCCGGTCCACGTTTTCGGCCCAGGCGTGCATTCGATGATTGGGGTGGAAGAAGCATTCTACCGGAAGGGAGGCCTGATCCCCGTCGTCCCGTACCTGGTGCCGGGGCTTTCGGCTTTCGCCGGTGCGCGTGCGGCGACTCTCACTGAGGGCAGGCCGGAGTACGCTGAGATCGTACTCCAGCAGTACGGGCTCGCGGAAGGGGACGTTCTCGTTGTGTTCAACGCCTACGGTTTCAACGCCTGTGCCGTGCAGGCGGCCTTCACGGCGAAATCGGTGGGGGCAAAGACGGTGGCTTTCACGTCGCGCGAGTACGCGAACCAGGTACCCGATGACCAGCCGAACCGTCACCCGACTGGCAAGCGGCTGCACGAGGTGGCCGACGTTGTCGTGGACATCAGGATAGCTGCCGGCGAAACGGTGGTCCCAATTGATGGATTGCCGGGCAGAGCCGGCGCCACGGCCACGATTCTCCACGCCTTCGCCTGGAACTGCGTGGTGATTCGCGTAGCGGAGCTCCTTAGGGACTCGGACGTAACGCCTCCGATCTGGTGCGTCGAAGCCCTGGACTTCACCTGGGATCAGGTCGAGAGGTTCAGACCCCACTTGCGCCACCTGTGAACGCTTCCGAGTTCGCGACCTCTGGTGCGACCCCCAGGGCGCGGCGTGAGAGAACGTCTGCTGATGGCCCCGTTTTCGGCCGCACGGTTGGGGAGCACAGGGAACCAACGCCTTGGCGCGAAGGGGCGGCCAGAATCGAAACAGCCGAGGTGAGAAGATGGAATACCGCTACCTTGGGAAATGTGGCCTGAAGGTGAGCTGCCTCTGCCTCGGGGCAATGACGTTCGGGAGGGAGGCGGATGAAGCCACCAGTCACCGCATGCTGGACCGTTTCAAGGACGCGGGTGGGAACTTCATCGACACTGCCGATGCCTACTCGGCGGGGGTTTCTGAAGAGATCGTTGGCCGCTGGTTGAAGGGCCAGAGGCGCGACGACTGGGTGATTGCGACGAAGGTGTACTTTCCCGTGCGGAACGGGCCGAACGAAATCGGCCTCAGTCGCAAGCACATTCTCTCGGCAGCCGAAGAGAGTCTCCGACGGCTGGGCACGGACTACATCGATCTGTACCAAGTGCACGGATGGGATGGCTTCACGCCACTTGAGGAAACCCTTTCGGCTCTGGATCGTCTGGTGGCGGATGGGAAGGTCCGCTACATCGGGGCCAGCAACTACAGCGGCTGGCAGCTTCAGAAAGCGATCGATCTGAGCCGCACCCTGGGCAAAGAGGCATTCGTTTCACTTCAGCCCCAGTACAATCTTCTGTGCAGATTCACGGAATGGGAGCTCACACCCGTGTGCTTGAACGAGGGGCTGGGCATTCTGCCGTGGAGCCCTCTGCGAGGCGGTTGGCTCAGTGGCAAGTTCCGGCGGGGGATGCAGGAACCCCCGGCGAATACGCGGGTGGCGATCGCGGGCAAAATGGGTTGGGGTGAGTCATGGGAGAACTACAACAACGAGCACACCTGGCGCGTCATCGACGCGCTGTTCGAAGTGGCGGAGCGGGTGGGCAGAACTCCGGCTCAGGTGGCCATCCGCTGGTTGCTGCAGAGGCCCGGCGTCACCGCTCCCATCATCGGCGCCAGGAACCTGGACCAACTCGAGGACGATCTCGGCGCCGCTGAGTTCGAATTGCCGCCCGAAGAGATGTCCAGGCTCGATCAGGCTAGCGAGATTCCCCTGCCCTATCCCTACGACGCGATCCGGCGCGCCCAAGAGACGCGCGACTCGTGGAAATGAGGCGGTGGACTTTCCGCGTGGATCGGAACCGTCCATCGAGCGGCGGATCCACCCTTGGCGGCGTCCCCGGGACGGGCGTCGCTCTGAACTTTCGTTCTTCGGCTGGGATCGCCAACTACTCATCACCGGAACGCAGCGACGAGGAGGTGCGGAATGGAATACGTGAAGCTGGGGAGAAGCGGGGTCAGAGTTAGTCGTCTTTGCCTGGGGACGATGAATTTCGGTCCCCACACGAGTGAAAAGGACAGCTTCGCCATCATGGACCGCGCGCTCGAGCTCGGGATCAACTTCTTCGACACGGCCAACACCTACGGTGGGAAGCCGGCCGAGGGGATCACGGAGCAAATCATCGGGCGCTGGTTGTCTCAGGGCGGCGGTCGCCGGGAGAGAATTGTGCTGGCGACCAAGGTGTACACGCCCACCGGGGAAGGCCCCAACGATCGTGGTCTTTCGGCCTACCACATCCGGAAAGCCTGCGAGGACAGCCTGCGGCGGCTCCGGACGGATCACATCGATTTGTACCAGATGCATCACATCGACCGGAGCGTGCCGTGGGAGGAAATCTGGCAGGCGATGGAACAACTGGTGCGCGAAGGCAAAGTGATCTACGTGGGCAGCAGCAATTTCGCCGGGTGGCACATCGCGCAGGCTCAGTGTGAGGCCAAAAAGAGAAATCTCATGGGTTTGATATCGGAGCAGAGTCTGTACAACCTGACCAATCGGATGATCGAGCTGGAGGTTGTTCCGGCCTGTCTTGAGTTCGGGCTGGGGATCATTCCCTACAGCCCCCTAGCTGGGGGTCTTCTGGGTGGATCGTTGGACAAGATCCGGGAGGGTCGCAGGACGGGGGAGGCCGTCCAGAAAGCGGCGCAAAAGTACCGTTCTCAACTGGAGCGCTACGAGGCGCTCTGCCGTGAGCTCGGTGAGAGCCCGGCCAACGTGGCTCTCGCGTGGTTACTTCATCAACCGGCCGTGGCAGCACCCATCATCGGTCCGCGCACCGTGGAGCAGTTGGAGCAGGCGACACGGGCAGTGGAGATACGGCTGTCCGAGGATACATTGGCCAGACTGGATGAAATCTGGCCGGGACCGGGCGGTCCTGCCCCGGAGGCGTACGCCTGGTGAGCGGTGGGCAGTCGGAGCAGAGGTGATCTGTGAGCAAGATCCGTGTAGGTGTGGTGGGCGTCGGGAAGCTGGGACGCTACCACATTCAAAACTACCTGAAGATACCGGAGGCGGAGCTGGTCGGTGCCTACGATGTTGATCCGGCTCGACTGGAGGAACCGGCGCGTCTGTGGGGGGTGAGGGCCTTTTCGACCCTTCGGGACCTGCTGGGAAGCGTCGAGGCGGTGTCGATTGCGGTTCCGACCACGGCGCATCTAGATGCGGGAATGGCGGCCCTCGAGGCCGGGGTCCACGTGCTTATGGAGAAGCCTCTTGCGGCCACGGTGGCGGACGCGCAGCAACTTGTGAAGGCGGCTCGCGAGAAGGGCCGAGTGCTGCAGGTAGGGCACGTCGAGCGTTTCAACCCCGCCGTCGTGGCGCTCCGCGACGCCGAGCTGGCCCCGCGCTTCATTGAGTCGCACAGGCTTGCTCCCTTCGACCCTCGCGGTACGGACGTGCCGGTCATCCTCGATCTCATGATCCACGACATCGACCTCGTGCTGAGCCTGGTTCACTCTCCCGTGCGTCGAATCGACGCGCGCGGGGTGGCGGTGGTGTCCGACGATCCCGACATCGCCAACGCGCGGATTGAGTTCGAGAACGGCTGCGTGGCCAATCTGACCGCGAGCAGGATATCGCAGAAGAAGATGCGGAAGCTCCGGCTCTTTCAGCGCGACGCCTACGTTTCGATCGATCTCCTGCTGGGTCTGACGGAGGTGTTTCGTCTTGAGAAGGGGGAGAATCCGCCTCCGGGGAAAGACGCGCGGATGGTGCTCGGTCAGATCGACAAAGGGCAGCGCCGCCGCGCGATTTCCTACGAGAGGCTCGCCGCGCCGGAGCTGAACGCGTTGGAGATGGAACTGCGCGAGTTTCTCAAGGCTGTGCGCGGTGAAACCAGCTTCGGAGTCACAGGGAAAGAGGCGGTCCGTGCGCTCGAGGTAGCGCTGGAGATCGAACGGATGGTCGAGGAACATTCCCTCGAGGAAGGAGCCGTCTAAGCTGATGGACATTCGGGAAAAGGTCTTCAACAATCGCAGTTACACCCCGATCCCGCTGTTTCTGGCGCTCATCTGGCTGGCTAGACCCACAGGGCGGTCGCTGCTGGCGGGCATCCTTTTCTGCGTCGTTGGAGAGGTTGTGCGTATTTGGGCCGTGCGACATGCGGGCGGTGCCACGCGCACGACGAGCGGGGTGGGTGGGGACGTGCTGGTCACCAGTGGTCCCTACGCCCACGTCAGGAACCCGTTGTACTTGGGGAATTTCCTGAATCTGATCGGTCTGTGCGTGGCCGCGTGGGCGTGGATGCCCTGGTTCCTTCTGTTGGCCCTGGCCCTGTTCCTGGTGCAGTACGGCCTGATCATCTCCCTCGAGGAGGAGTACCTCCGCGGGCGATTTGGCAAGCAGTACGCCGAGTACGCCGCGAACGTACCGCGCGTTCTCCCCAGACTCAGCCCGTGGGGACGTGGTCAGCAGGGGGCTCCGGACTCTCTGGGCAGGGCCATACGCACCGAGCGCTCCACCCTGCTCACGCTCACGCTGGTGCTCCTGCTGGTGGTCCTGCGGTGGAAGGTGTTCTGATGGCGCAGCAGATCCTGATCGTAGCGGGCGAAGCTTCGGGCGATCTGCACGGGGGGAATCTGGTGCGCGCCCTGCGCGAGCTGCGATCGGATCTACAGTTCTTCGGGATCGGCGGCGACCGCATGCGGGCGGCCGGCGTGGAGCTCCTCTTCCACGCGGACGATCTCGCTTTCCTCGGTTTCACGGAGGTCCTGCGCCACCTTCCCTTCATCTGGCAAGTCATGCACACGATTCTGGCCGCGGTCGAGGATCGCAAACCGGACCTCGCCATTTTGGTGGACTATCCCGGGTTCAACCTGCGCTTGGCGCCCAAGCTGAAGCGGCGGGGGGTGCGGGTGTTCTACTACATCGCTCCGCAGGTGTGGGCTTGGGCCAGCGGGCGGGCGTCGAAGATGGCCAAGTTCGTGGATCGGATCGCGGTGATTCTCCCCTTTGAAGAGACCATCTTCCGCGGAGCAGGTTTGGATGCCCACTTCGTGGGACACCCCATCGTGGAGATCGCCTACGACGACACGCCGAAGGAGGTGTTCCTGCGGCGGACGGGTCTGGACGAGAGCCGGACGATCGTGGGCCTCTTTCCCGGAAGCCGTAGGCAGGAGGTGAAGCGCATCCTCCCGGAAATGTGTCGCCTCATTCGGGATCTCCGTGAGGAGGATTCGGGTCTGGTGGGCGTGGTGTCCAGAGCGCCCACTGTGGGTGGCGAAGTATTCGAGCAGATCCTGGAGAAGTGCGAGGATGCGGATCTGCGGCTCACGGACGCCCACTACGCGCTGATGCGCCACGCTGATGTGCTGGTGGTTGCCTCAGGCACGGCCACGCTCGAGGCGGCTTGCTTGGGTACGCCTTTCGTGATCGTGTACCGGGTCTCACCACTCACCTACGCGCTCGGGAAACGGCTGGTTCAATTGCCCTACATCGGTCTGGTGAACGTGGTGGCGGGAAGGCGGATTGTACCGGAGTTTCTTCAGAAGGACTTCCGCGTGGAGAAGCTCAAGCCCGCGGTGAAGGAGCTCCTTCACAACAGGGATCTGCGGAATCAAATGACGGCGAACCTGCGCGAAGTCCGTAGATCGCTGGGTATGCCGGGTGCCCCGCGCCGGGCCGCGCAGCTTGCGCTGGAGTTGTTGTAGCCCTACTGTCGAGCGTGGAGCGAATTCGGCGGCTGACGGAGTGGCGGTGCCCGATTCCGATGGCGAGTGGGTGAGCTGTGATCGCTGGAAAGGCGAAAGAGAGAAGGCGCAAAGAGCTGGAGTTCTACCTCGCCACCAAGTTGAGCTGGCTGCTCGTGCTCGGTCTCGGTAGGACGGCGCGCATTCGGCTCGTGGGACGAGAACGTCTGGAGCGCCTTCGCGAGCGTGGTGAACGCGTGATCTTCACCCCGTGGCACGGCCGGATGCTGATGCCCATCTACGTGCACCGCAACGAGGGCATCTGCGCCATGGTGAGTCGCCACCGAGATGGCGAAATGATCGCCCAAACGATTCAGAGGCTGGGGTACCGCACCGTGCGGGGGAGCACGGGCAAGGGTGGTGAACGCGCGTTCTGGGAACTCGTCCGAGCTATCCGGAACGGGTCCGATGGGGCGATCATCCCCGACGGCCCCACGGGACCGCGGCACCGCTTGAAACCGGGGGTGCTCTTCATCGCACAGCAGGCCGGGGCGGCCATCGTTCCCATCACTTTCTCTGCGAGCAGGAAGATTGAATTCAACAGCTGGGACCGTTTCACTCTGTGGCTGCCATTGGCGCAGAGCGTGGTCCTCTACGGGGAGCCCACATTCATCCCGCGCGAGTGGTCGGTGCGCCGCGTGCTTCAGGAGGGAAAGCGGATCGAACGAGCCATGATCGAGCTGGAAGTCGCTGCCGATGCGTATTTTTCAGAGTAAACTTGCGGCTGCCCTGCTGTCCCCCCTTTCTTTGGTGTACCACGGTTTTTGGTTTCTGCACGAAGCGGCTTACTGGACCGGTCTCCGGCGAAGCCAGCGTGTGGACGCCTACGTGATCAGTGTGGGGAACCTGACGGTGGGTGGAAGCGGGAAGACCCCGTTCGCCGTCTGGCTTGCGCGCCAGCTTCTGGGGCGGGGGGTGAAAGTGGGGATCGTGAGTCGGGGGTGGAGGCGGCGTTCGCGCGGACTGCGGGTGGTCTCCGACGGGGACCGGATTCGGGCTGCGGTAGTCGAGGCGGGAGACGAACCCTATCTGATTGCCAGAAGTGTGCCGGGTGCGGTGGTCGTCGTGGAT